>JBQTIJ010000270.1:0-6360 GCA_052388255.1 Phycisphaerales bacterium | reverse complement strand
TGAACGTCCACACTAACCTCGACCACTTTGGGCTGATCGTCCCCTGCGGCTTGACCGGCCGCCGGGTCACCAGCATGCGCGAAGAACTCGCCGACCTCTGCCCGGACCTTCCCGCCGTTCGCGCGCGCCTCGCGGAGAACCTCCGCCGCGGGCTGGAGATCGCCTTCCGCGTTCGCCACCAGACCGACCACGACAACGCTCAGCGTCCGGGCGCGGGCGCGATCCCCCCGGGCTGATCGACCTTCAACTCACGGAGCAACTCGGCGGTGATGTCGTCCGCCTCCGGCCCGACGACCACAGGCCGGGCCAGCAGCCGCATCGTGAACCCCAAACCGGTCTCGGGTGGCTTGCCATCGTCTACAAGCCGGGTCGCGAACACATGCGAGAGCCCGCGCCGCCCCGCGATCGTCCGCGCCGTCTCCACCACAAGTGAATAGGCCTCAAAGTTCTTCATCGCGGTGAAGTTCTCAAAGGCGTCGGTGATGCGCTGCCGCTGCTGCAAATACTCATCGCGCCGCTTCTGAAACTGCTCCGCAAGGGTCTTGGCCGCGGGGTCCTTGGTGTCCGGCGAAAAGGCCGCCAGCCGGTTCTGCATATCGAGCAGTTCCTTCTCCAGCGGTTCCATCGACTTCAATCGTGTCTCGGTCGCCTGCTGCTCCACCAAGATGACCTGCGCAAAGCGGTCGCTCTTCATCAGAAGGTCCGCGGCCTTGTAGACATCGCAGGTGGCCATCGCCGTCGCGGACCAGCCACCCCCTGCGACGGCCGTGCCACCCAAGCCGCGGAGAAAAGCCCCCGCACCGAGCACCAACCCACACGCCGCCATGATCGCCACCGCCCGCTCGCTCGTACGCATCGCTTGCTCCAGAGTTGGTCCACCACACCGATCGAACCTCTCAGCGTATTCGCACCTCCGCAGCCGGGTGATTCACCCCAACTCCCGGCAACACCCCGCAAAGCTCCGTCTCCGACGCTACTTGCCGATCGAATCCGCCACCCGTTGCACCGCCGTGACAATCCGGTCCGGAAAGACCCGGCGCCAACCCCCCTTGCGGGCATCCGGCGTCCGAAACACCACCCACGCGTTCAACACCAGAACAGCCGCCACAGCCAGCATGAACCAGCGCCCATGCGACGGCAGACGCCGCCCCCGCCGCGGCGGCATCAGGCCGCGAAGGGCACGCTGGCCGAGCCAGCCGCCCGCGACACCCAGCCCAAGCGCGAGCACCCGCACCACCCAGCCATCATCCCGCAGGATCGCGTTGCCGAGCGGGCTCTCAAATGCCCCTTGCGCCATCGCCCACACAGGCAGCGTGCCCAGCAAGGCCCCCGTCAGGATCACGCCCCATGCGCGCCGGACCGGGTACAGATCGTCCACCACGATCCCCCGCGCCGCGCACTCCGGGCAGCGACTCCCCGCCACCAGACCCAGGTCATACCAGCAGTTGGGGCAACGCCGTTCGTCCGACCCTCGAAGCGGCCGCATCCCCCAAAGCACAATCGCCAGCCCCGCGGCCAGAACCAAGGTCCACATCGGTAGCGGCACAATCAGCAGGTGCACGGGTGGCAGCTTCCTACGCCGAACCGGGGGCACAGGTTTGCCCCTCGCTGCGGTCGTTCTCGGCCAGTGCTTTCAATCGGCGCAGTTCATCAAAGGCCCCCATGGGCGTCATGCCGTCGAGCGCGACCTGCTTCAGTTCCATGACCACAGGATGGGGCAAGTACTCTGTAAACAGCGAAAGCTGCCCGTCCGGCGGGGCCGCCGCCGACCGGATCCGCGACGGGTCGATGCCCCCAGGCCGCGGGCCCGCAGCCGCCTCCCCCCGGCCCGCCCCCACCTGCGCATGCTCCACAGAGAGCGATTCCAACACCTCGCGCGCCCGCCGCACCGTGCCCTCCGGAATCCCCGCCAACCGGGCAACATGCAGGCCATACGACCGGTCCGTCCGCCCGGGCAGGATCCGATGCAGGAAGACAATCTGCGTCTGCCCGGCCTCTTGCCCCTCGCCCCCGCCGGGCGTCCATTCGCGCACCGCCACATGCAGGTTCATCACCCGCCCCGGCAGGAGTTCCGCAAGCCGAGTGATCTCGTGATAGTGCGTGGCAAAGAGGGCCCGCGTCCCCCTCCCGCGGGCCGGCGCCGCCACCGATACAGCAATGGCCCACGCCAACGAAAGCCCATCGAGCGGGCTTGTCCCCCGGCCGATCTCATCAAGGATCACGAGCGACCGCGCGGTCGCCTGATGGAGAATGTTGGCCGTCTCGGTCATCTCGACCATGAAGGTCGATTGACCCGCATGCAGCGCATCATCCGCCCCCACCCGCGCGAAGATGCGGTCGGTCAGGCCGATGAGCGCTCTCTCCGCCGGTACGAAAGACCCCGCATGGGCCATGAGCACCAGCAGTGCCGTCTGCCGGATGTACGTCGACTTACCCGCCATGTTGGGGCCCGTGATCAGTGCCAGCGTCGGGCCGACAGTCGCATCGCCCTCTTCGCCGAGCCCCAGACGCGTGTCGTTGGGCACGAACTGCGTCCCCAGCAACTCGTTGAGCACAGGGTGCCGCCCCTGTCGGATATCCAGCACCGGCTCGGTAACCATCTCCGGCGCAACCCACCCTCGCGCCGCCGCCGTGTCCGCAAAGCACAAGAGCGCATCGATCTCGGCCACCGTCTCCGCATACGCCATGGCGCTCGCGACCACCGCCGCGGCCGCCGCGCAGAGCCCGTCGAATATCGCAAGTTCGCGCTGGAGCGCGCGGGTCGAGGCCGTGGTCACCTTCTCCTCAAAGTCCTTCAACTCCGGCGTGATGTATCGCTCGGCGTTCGTCAGCGTCTGCCTTCTCGCAAATCCCTCCGGCGCCCGCGCCGCCTGCCCCTTGGGGAGCTCGATGTAGTACCCGAAGATCTTGTTGTACCCGACCTTCAGCCCCGGAATCGAGAACTCGGCCGCGAGCCGGGCCTGATACGCGCTCAGCCATGCCCCCGCGTCGCGCTCCAGCCCGCGGGCTTCGTCAAGCGCGGCGTCCACCCCATCCCGCACCAGCCCCCCGTCGCGCACGTTCGCAGGCGGGTGCTCGGCGCATACAGACAGCACCTTCGCGGCCACCGGCTCGATCGCCCCGCGCACCGCCCCCAGCGCACCCCGCTGAACACTGAACGCCCCGACATTCACGAGCGCGGTCTCGATCGCCTCCACCTTGGCCAGCGACCGCGCAAACCCCACAAGGTCCCGCGCCGTCACCCGCCCGAGCGCCATCCGGGCCGCGATCCGCGGCACATCCTGCACGCCCGCAAGTGCAACACCAAGCTCCGCGGCCATCCGCCGGTCCTCGCGCAGCACACCCACGCATCCGTGCCTTGAGGCAATCACCTCCGCCCGGGCTGAGGGGCGACAGAGCCACTCCAGAACCGTGCGCTTGCCCATCGCCGTTCGGCATCCCCGCCCGCCCGGCCCCACCTGAAAGATCCCCACGAGCGATCCATCCGACTGCCCGCCGCCGACGCCGCCGCCGCGGATGGGCCGGTCGATCTCCAGCGACCGCAGCGTCGCGGTGTCGAGCACCAACGACTCCGCCGCCCCTTCGCGCCGCGGCGGAGCAAGGTGCATGAGCGACCGCCGCGCCCCACTACCGCTCGCGCTCCCCCCCGGCCCGGCCGGTCGCGCGTCGAGGGCCTGCGTCTGGCGCAGATACCGAACCAAAGCACCAGCCGCCACCACTACCGGGTCGTCATCTTGCAGCCCGAATCCCGCGAGTGTGGCGACGGAGAACTGTTGCAGGAGCGCCTCGCGCGACTCCGTCGCGCGAAAGTGCCACTGCGGCAGCGGAGTTCCAGACACGCCAAGACCATCGAGCACACGCGCGATCCGCGGCGGGCGCCTTCCGTCGGCGGTCTCGGCGTAGAGCACCTCGCTCACCTGTCGTCGAGCCAGTTCATCGATCAACCCCGGGCCCTCCGCCGGGCACTCAAGCACCGTGAACCGCCCCGTTGAGAGGTCCGCGATGGCGACCGCCGCAACCTCCGCAAGCGTCGGATCCCGCCGTGTCGTCGCTGCGCCCGGGACAAAGGCCACCGCCGCAAGGTTGTTGGGGCGGCCGTCGTCAAGCAGCGTTTCGTCAACGAGCGTCCCCGGGGTGAGCACCCTCGTCAGGCCCCGCTCGATCACCGCTCCGCTGCCGTTGGCCGCCCTTGCTTCCTCGGGCGTTTGCAACTGGTCCGCCACCGCCACCCGAACGCCAAGGGCCACCAGCCGCTTCAGGTATGTCTCAAGCTGGTGGAACGGAACCCCCGCCATCGGGATCCCGGCGCTGCGCTCCGTGAGCGTCAGTCCCAGCAGCTTGCTGGCCCGCTCCGCATCGCTGTCAAAGAGCTCGTAGAAGTCGCCGATGCGAAAGAACAGCAGGCACTCTGGGTGCAGCTTCTTGAACGCCATGTATTGGCGCATCGCCGGCGTGTCACGCGGGTCGCGGGCCTGGCCTTCGGTCGGCTTGGGTGTGGTCGGCTTTGGCGCCATGGTCTCTCGGGCCAAGCGTAGACGCCACCTACTCGGGCTCCGCCTCCGGCACCTCAGGCCCCGCCACGGCCACCGGCTGCTTGCCGCCGATCGGGCGGTTCTTGGGCATCCCATCCCCGCGTGGATACGTCCGGGGGGTCTTCATCCCCTTGCGGATCACCACCACGCGCCCCGTCGGTGTCGTGATCGTGCTGTCATAGACGCCACCGACCTGCCGCAGGGCCTCCGCCGCGTGCGCGATCTCCTCATCCGCCCGCGCGCCCTTCACGGCCAGCACCAGACCGTGCATCCGCACGAAGGGCACCGTCAACTCCGCCAGCACGTTCAGCGCACCGACCGCACGGGCCATCGCGATGTCGTACGTCTCTCGATGGTCGCGGGCTTGCCCCAGCCGCTCCGCCCGCTCCTGAATCACGCGCACATTCTTGAGGTTCAGCCGCTCAACCACCTCAGTCAGAAATGCCGCCTTCTTCCCCGTCGGCTCAAGCAGCAAGAACTTCGTCTCCGGCAGCGTGATCGCCAACGGGATCCCCGGCACACCGCCCCCCGAGCCCACGTCGATCACCCGAAGCGCCCTCCCCGCAGTCGGGTCGCGATCATCGATCCGCCCGGCCTCCCGGGCCGCTTCAAAGGCCAGCCCCTTGGCCTCCGAGAGTTCGCTCAACAACGGGATCAGCGTCAGCGCGTCAAAGACGTGCTTCATCCACGCCTCAGCAGGGTCCGTAATCGCCGTCAGGTTGAACGACCGGTTGGCATGCAGCAGGAATCCCAGGTACGCGCCCAGCCGCTCAACCTCCCCCTCTCCAAAGCCGATCCCCGTCCCCGCGCACGCTTCGAGAAACCCCGCCGTCGGCTTCAACACCTCGGCCGTGCACTCATCGCTCTGTTGGTTCGGTGTATCCATGCAGTGACCAGCATTCTCCACGCGAGCGACGCCCTCCGCGTCCACATTTGACGGTAGGCCCGGGTGATTGCACGACCACGATACCCTCCGATGGTTCTTCGCGTCACCTCTTCGGGAACGGCCGCCCATGATCCGCCTGCTCGCCGCATTCACGCTCCTCTGCATGCTCCCGGGGCTCACCGCGTTGTCGTGGGCCCGTGATCGAACCGAGGAGGTCGTCACCCTCCCCGGCGGCAAGACGCTCAGTTACCAGCTCATCACCCCCGACGGCTTCAAGGCCGAAACCCCATACCCCGTCCTCCTTGTCCTTCCCCCCGGCCCCCAGACCAGACAGATGGCGGATGCCGCGCTGCGGCTCTTTGACACCGAGTCACGCTCCCGCGGCTGGGTGGTCGTCTGCCCAGAGGCCCCGGAAGGCAAGCTCTTCTTCAAGGGGGGTGAGGCCGCCATCCCCGCGCTCCTCGCCTCTGTCAGGCGCCGCGTGATCGTCGAGGGGAACCGCTTCCACCTCGCCGGTATCAGCAATGGCGGGGTCAGCGCCTTCCGGCTCGCCATCGACAACCCCGAGTCATACGCCTCAGTCCTCACGCTCCCCGGCTACCCGCCCGACGCAAAGGACACAGAGAAACTCGCCCGTCTCAAGGGCATCCCTGTCCGGATGTTCGTCGGCGCCGACGACTCCGTCGGCTGGCGCGAGGGAGCCAAGAAGGCCCTCGACCTCGGCAAAGCCGCGGGCGTCGATATCACCCTCGATGTCCGCGAGGCCCAGCCACACATCATCGGCAACCTCTCCGGGGCCGAACTCTTCACAACGCTTGAGTCCTTCCGCAAGAAGGAGGGCACCATGTCCGCCGCCGCCGCAAAAGTCAGTTCCGTGCTCGATGCGCTTCACGAGGCGGCCTCCAAGGCGGAGGAAGCCCGGTACTTCGCCCTCTTCGCCCC
>JBQTIJ010000269.1:0-5219 GCA_052388255.1 Phycisphaerales bacterium | reverse complement strand
TCATCGATGGTCTGACCCGCGCACTCGCGAACGACCGCGCCAGCGAAGGACCCGCGCCATGCGCGTGATCCTCCCCAGCACGCTCCACCACGCCCTCACCGCGCTCGCGGACAACCCCGCCCTGGTGCCCATCGCCGGCGGGACCGATCTCTTCGTCCACTGGCCCCAGAAACTCGCCGCCCACGATCACGACTATCTCGATCTCTTCGCGCTCACGGAGCTTCGTCCTCATCACTGGTCCGACACAGAACTCACCCTCGGCGCTCTCACCACATACTGGGATATCGCCACCGATCCCCGCGCCGCCCGTGAACTCCCGCTCCTCGTGGCCGCCGCCCGCCAGGTCGGGGCTGTCCAGATCCAGTCCCGTGGCACCTTCGCTGGCAACATCGCCAACGCCTCCCCCGCGGCCGATGGTGTCCTCGCCCTCATGGCCCTTGAGGCGCACGTCACCCTCGCCTCACAAAGCACCGAGCGCTCCATACCGCTCAGCGACTTCTACACCGGGTACAAGCAGACGCTCCGGCGGCCCGGTGAACTCCTGACCCACATCACGATTCCGCTCTTCCCGCGCGCGCGCCAGGTCTTTGAGAAAGTCGGCGCACGCCAGGCTCAGGCCATCACCAAGGTCGGCCTCGCACTCGTCGAGCGAGAGCCCGGCCGCTTCATCGTCGCCGCCAACTCGGTCGCCCCCACTGTGCGCCGCTGCCCCGCCGTCGAAGCCCTCCTTGCTGCCCCCGGCAGCGACCGCTCCGCGCCCTCCTTCGCCCGCGCACTCGATGCCGACATCTCCCCTATCGACGATCTCCGCTCCACCGCACACTACCGTCGCACCGTCCTCTCTCGCCTCCTCGTCTTCGCCTGCCGATGACCCCTCCTGGCCCCACCACCCATCCTGATCCTGCCCTGCTCGCCATCGCCCGCGGCGACGAACCCGCCGATCTCTTGCTCGCAAACGCCCGCGTTGTCAACGTCTTCACTGGTCAGATTCACCCTGCGAACGTCGCCATCCACCACGCCTCAGGTCGCATCGCCGGTGTCGGGGAGTACACCCGCGCCCGAGAGAGGATCGACCTTCGCGGCGCGTACCTCGCCCCCGGATTCGTCGATGCCCACATGCACGTGGAATCGACGATGCTCACGCCCCGCGCGTTCGTCCCCCTCGCGCTCGTGAGAGGCACCACCGGCGCGGTCTTTGATCCGCACGAAATCGCCAATGTGCTCGGTATCCCCGGCATCCGCTTTCTGATGGACAACGCCGCGGAACTCCCCTTTGACGCCTGGTTCGCCCTCTCCTCCTGCGTCCCCGCCTCTCACCTCGAGACCTCAGGCGCATCCCTCTCCGCCGCCGACCTCGCCCCACTCTTCAGCGACCCCCGCGTCGTCGCGCTTGCGGAACTCATGAACTACCCCGCCGCCGTCGCCGGCGCGCCGGAAGTTCTTGACAAGATCCGCCTCGGCCTCGCCCATCACGTTGTGGACGGCCACGCCCCCGGCCTCTCCGGCCTCGCCCTCCAGGCCTACGCCGCCGCGGGAATCAATAGCGACCACGAATGCACCTCCGCCCCTGAGGCCCTCGAGAAACTCGCCGCCGGATTCACCATCTTCATCCGCGAAGGGTCCGCCGCCCAGAACCTCGCCGCGCTGCTCCCCGCCGTCACCCCGGCCAACCACCACCGCTTCTGCTTCGCCACCGACGACCGCCACCCCGCCGACCTCGTCGCCGAGGGCCACATTGACCATGCCATCCGAAAGGCCGTCGCCGCCGGGCTCGATCCCGTGCTCGCCATCGCCATGGCGAGTATCAACGTCGCCCGTCACTACCGACGCCCCTTCGTCGGTGCCATCGCGCCCGGATACACCGCCAACATGGTCGTCTTCGATGACCTCGCGAACATCACTCCGCGCTCCACCTACTTCCGTGGCCACGCTGTGGCTCAAGACAGCCGCTTCACCGCCCTCCTCACCCACCTCGCGCCTCACTCCGCCCCCCACGCCGCCGCCCTCTCGCCCCCCGTCCGGCTTCCACAGGGCTTTGGCCCTCACGCATTCAGAGTCCCCTCACCCGCCAGCACCCCGCCCCTCATTCGCATCATCGCCGTCAACGCTCGCCAACTCCTCACCACAGAACTGCGCGAACCCGCGTCTCTTGCCCTCGATGGCCACAGCCACGTCATCGCCGCGGACCCCGCCCGCGATCTCCTGAAACTCGCCGTCATCGAGCGCCACACCGGCAGCGGCCGCATCGGCCTCGGCTTCGTGCGCGGGTTCGGCCTGAGCCGCGGCGCCATCGCCTCGACCGTCGGCCACGACTCCCACAACCTTGCCGTCGCCGGTTGCACCGATGCCGACATGGCCCTCGCCGCCCGCACCGTCGCCGATATGCACGGCGGCCTCTGTGCCGTCGCGGAGGGTCAGGTCCTCGCCACACTCCCCCTCCCCATCGCCGGGCTCATCAGCGACCAACCCGCGCAAACCGTCATCGCCCGCCAGCGCGTTCTCCTCGATGCCACCCGCGCCCTCGGGTGCTCCATGCCCGACCCCTTCATGCCCCTTTCCTTCCTTCCCCTCGCCGTCATCCCACACCTCAAACTCACCGACCACGGCCTTGTTGATGTCGATCGCTTTGCCATCACCTCGCTCTTTGTATGATGCCCCCAATGCCCAAACGCAAGCGCCAGCGCGTCGCCGTCGTTACCGGTTCTCGCGCCGATTTCGGGCTCCTTGCGCCCGTGATGCGCGCCATCGCACGCCACCCCAACCTCTCCCTGAACGTCATCGCCGCCGGCTCACACCTCCTCCCCCCCGCCCGCACCATCCGCGACGTCGCCGCGGCTTTCCCCATCGCCGCCCGCGTCCCCATGCAGCGCCCACTCGCTCCCAGTGCGCCACGCACACGCCACCAGGACGCGCTCTCCGTCGCCCGCGGCATACAGGGCTTTGCGCGCACCTTGGACCTCCTCAACCCTGACTGGGTTCTCGTCCTTGGCGACCGCATTGAGGCCTTCGCCGCCGCCGCAGCAGCCGCCATCAGCGGCCGCGCCGTCGCTCACATCCACGGCGGAGACCGGGCCGAGGGCATCGCCGATGAGTCCATGCGCCACGCCGTCAGCAAACTCGCTCACCTGCACTGCGCCGCCACCACCGAGAGTGCTGAACGCCTCCACCGAATGGGCGAACTCCCCGCCCATATCGTCACCACTGGCTCCCCCGCCATCGATGATCTTGCTGACATTCAACCCATGACCGATGCAGACGCCGCAGCACTCGGCGACCCGCAGGCGGTCATCCTCCACCACCCGGCCGGGCTCTCTACCGAGCGCGAGCGTGCCCTCGTTCACGCCATCATGTACGGCGTTGAGGAGATGTCCGCTGGCAACGTCCTCTGCCTCGCCCCCAATGCCGATGCGGGACGCGAGGTCATCGATGAAGCCCTCCGCGCTCGCTGCGCCCGCACCAGTTTCGAAGTCGCCTACACCTTCCCCCGCCGCGCCGGCATCGAGCCGCGCCCCACCTTCAAACCCCTCGCCCGCCGCGCCCGGTCCCCCGTCTGCGGCGTGGAACGCCAGTGGCGCTTCGTGGAGCACCTGCCGCGACGTGACTTTCTCGCCCTCCTGAAACGCCTCGCCCCCACCGACGATTCGATGGGCGGCCTCCTCATCGGCAACTCCTCCGCCGGGCTCATCGAGGCCGCCGCCATCGGCCTCCGCGTCATCAACGTCGGCCCGCGCCAGGACGGGCGTGAGCGCCCGCCCATTGTCGTCGACGTCCCCGAGAGCGAGATCCACATCATCGGCACCAGAGTTGACTGGGCACTCTCGCTCGATCTCCCGGAGCCAGGTCCACCGGCCCATCCATTCGGCGACGGTCGCGCTGGCCACAACATCGCCGCCGCCCTCGCCGCCAGAAGCGCCCACGATCCCGCGCTCCTCCGCAAGCGCAACGCCTATTGACCTTCGCCCCCCGCACCGCCCGATCAACCGCTCTCGCCCACGCGCCACCCCGACCGATACACGGGGTGTTCCCTACCATCGTCCTCGCACCCGTCCCCCACCCGGCGATGGAACGCCGGGGGGCAATTCAAGGATGTCCCATGGCCCTCGCTTCCCAAGCGCCCCGCTCCACCGCTTCTGTCCGCGCCTCCTCTCGCCCCTCGGGCGGCTCCGGCGGCAGCCGCGGCCCTGGCCCCAGCACCCGCACCAAACTCATCCTCATCGCCGCCGCGGGCACCATCGTTGCCTTCGTCGCCTACGGCCTCTCGCGCTCCAGCGGACCTGCCAAGAACACTGACACCACCGCAGCCAACGCCAACGCCACCACCGACCCCAACAAGGCGGCGACCTCCGCAAACTCTCTTCCCAACACATCGGCGAACACACCCGCCAACCCTGCGGCGGCTCTCCCGCCCGCGACCGTCACGCCGCCGAAACTCACGATGGGTGAGCCGCCAACAAACACCCTCGTCCCCCCGCCCGCAATCCCCGGCACGCCCGCCACCAACCCCACTAAGCCAGAGGCCACACCGGGCCCAACCCCCGGCAACCCACCCTCCAACACCCCCCCCGGCACACCCGTGACCACACCGGGCAGCAGCGCCCCCGGCTCCGGCCCCACCACCCCCGCGGCTCCGCCCGTTCCCTCCGGCCCTCCGGTGGAGTCCAACTCCGCATCGCGCGAAGCCCGTGAGGCGGTCGAGAACGCGACCCGCGCCATCAGCGCCGGCCGTCCCCTCGAAGCCCGCACGCTCCTCAACCGCGCCCTCATGAACCGTGACCTCCCCGCCTCGGAGCGCAACGCCCTCCGGGCCCAGATCGGTTCGCTCAACGAGTCCCTCGTCTTCAGCCCCACGGTCACACCGGGCGACCCCATCTGCGATACCTACACCATCGCCGAGGGTGATTACCTCGCCACCATCGTCGGCAAGCAGGGCATCCCCGTCGAGTGGCAACTCCTCCAGCGCATCAACCGCGTGAACCCAAGCGCCCTGCGGATCGGCCAGAAGATCAAGGTCATCCGCCAGCCCCTGCACGCCATCGTTCATAAGTCCGACTACCGGATGGACATCTACGCCGGCGACCCCCTCTCCCCCGGCGCCACCGCCCAGACCGGACCCGACGGCCAGGACGCCTCCTGGACCTTCATCCGTTCCTTCCGTGTCGGCCTCGGCGAATCCGACGGCACCCCCGAAGGCACCGTCGTCATCAAGCCCCGCAGCAAGC
>JBQTIJ010000268.1:0-1951 GCA_052388255.1 Phycisphaerales bacterium | reverse complement strand
GAGCGGCGGCGAGGCCGCGGCGGCCGGGCTCGTCGCCCAGCTCGGCGCCAAGGCCGAAATCGCGCGCGAGCTGGCCTACCGCCTCTATACGCTCTGCGAGCGCAAGAAGCGCGCGGCCGAAGCGCTCACCTACAACGGCCTCGTGCAGAGCTGGCCCGAGATCGCCCGCCTGGCCCGCGAGAGCGGCCAACCCAGCGCGGAGCAGCCCGGGCTGTTCGAGCAGACCAAGGAGTAAGCCATGGGCATTTCCAAGCGCCTGCTGTGCCTGGCCAATTCCCGCAAGCTCCATGGCCGTTGCGTTGCAGGCATCGAGCTGTCCGGCAATCAGCGTCTCGGGTGGATTCGCCCCGTGAGCGCGCGGGAGCACGAGGAGGTCTCGGAGTACCCGCCGCGCCTCTCTGGATCGACGGGCACGCACCCAAGACGGACGCAACGACCGGATCCCGCTCGCGCAAGCCAAGGGTTTGACCTCCTCTCTGCGTCTCATCCGGCTGGAAGGGCTGACACTGTCCGTCTTCAAGCCGGGTGAAGCGTTCGGCAACACAAAGCGGCGGGTGCAGAGTCAATTCGAGCACCATGGCGCGGAGCACCGACTCTGGGTCACCGAGCCAAACTACGAGCGCGAGTATCTCCAGAAGCCGGACGGCGACTACAATCTGGGCGAGTCCTTCGTCACGGTGAGCTTGGGCGAGCCGCACAATGAATATTGCTACAAACTGGTGGCGGCGATCATGGAGCGCGCGAGGTCATGAGCATGCAGTCGTTGTCAGTTCTCACCATCGGGCACTCGACGCACACCGTCCAGATCTTTGTGGGGCTACTGCGGAAGCACGGCGTCACAGCACTAGCCGATGTGCGTTCGGCGCCGTTCAGCCGCTTCAACCCGCAGTTCAACAAGGATGCACTGGAACGCGATCTAAAGGCGCAGCGGATCAAGTACGTCTTTCTCGGGCGGGAGCTCGGAGCCCGGTCGGTCGACCCGGCCTGCTACGAGAACGGACGTGTCCAGTACGCCCGCATCGCCCAGACGGCTGTGTTCCAAAGCGGGCTTGACCGGGTCATGGATGGCGCCAGGAAGTACAGACTTGCGCTGATGTGCGCCGAGAAGGAGCCACTGGAATGTCACCGGACACTGCTCGTGGCACGGGCGCTCGTCGAGCGCGGCGTCGCTGTTGAACACATCCTGGCGGACGGGAGCCTCGAGTCTCACGATGGCGCGCTGACAAGGTTGCTAGAGCTGGTTGGACTCCCGCGGCAAGACTTGTTTCGCGGTAGGCAGCAACTGATCGACGAAGGTTTGGCTCGACAGGAAGAGCGGGTTGCATTCGTCGAAGAAAGGCTGGCCGCTGAACCCCGGAGAGTAGGCCGCTGAGATTGTTCACGATCGGCTTTACCAAGAAGAACGCCCAGAGTTTCTTCGGGTTGCTCAAGGAGTCCGGGGCCAAGCGGATCATTGACGTGCGGTTGAACAACGTTTCCCAGCTTGCCGGCTTCGCGAAGAAGGACGATCTCGCGTACTTCCTGAAGGCCATTTGCGACATGGAGTACGTCCATCTCCCAGAACTCGCCCCGACCCAAGACATGCTCGAGGAGTACAAAAGGCAAAAGGGCGACTGGAAGACCTACGAAGCGCGCTTCATCGCGCTCATGACAAAGCGGCGCATCGAAGAGACCGTGCCCAGGGATGTGCTTTCGCAAAGCTGCCTCCTGTGCAGCGAGGACAAGCCTCATCATTGTCACCGGCGGCTGGTCGCGGAATACCTGAATCGGCACTGGGGCGACATTGACATCGCCCATCTCGGTTAGGGATTCGCCCGATGGCCCTCACCAACCAGGATCGCATCGGCAAGGCAATGGAGCTGCTCCGCGCCGGGCTTGCGCCCTTCGTCGAACGCGAGATGTTGCGGCCCGGACCGAACCTCAGCCAGCGAGAGAAGAGGCTCAAGGGAAT
>JBQTIJ010000267.1:0-2969 GCA_052388255.1 Phycisphaerales bacterium | reverse complement strand
GTCCGCCCGCTCGACTGGATGTTCTCCACATACCGCCGCCGCTTCGCCAGGCGCATCGAATCATCCCCCGCCGCCACTTCTTTCTCCGCTGCCTCGAGCAGCAGATCCGCGAACCCGAGGATCGAGTTCAGGGGTGTTCTCAGTTCATGGCTCACGTTCGCCAGAAACTCGCCCTTGACCCGGTTGGCACCCTCGAGCATCGAGTTCTGCGACTGCAGGTCAATCACCCGGTTGTCGAGGGCAGCGTTGATCGACCGCAGCTTTGCCTCGGTCTCTTGCAGGCCCGTCAGCATGCCGTTGAAGGCCTCCGCCAGTTCCTCAAACTCGTCACCGGTCTCGATGGTCGAGCGTGTCTCGAGGTTTCCTCGCCGCACTTCTTCTGCCGTATCGCGCAGGTCACGCACCGGACCGAGGATCAGTTTGCTGGTGATCAGGTAGAACGTCAGCACCGCCATACCGAGAGCCACGGCCCCGGCTGAGCCGAGGTAGACCGTGTTCACGAGCAGTTCACGCGAGGCCTCGGGCGAGCGCCGTTCCAGCACGATCATCGCCTGCAGCGCCCCCGACGCATCGCGCACGCCCCGGGCGAGCCCATACTCCCGGGCCGTCCCCTCCGTCCGAACGGAACCATGCTCGGCCAGTCCCGGCGCCTGCGCGAGCGCGTCCCATGATTCGCCCACAAAGGGGCGCGACTTGCGTTCCTCAGTCGCCCGGGCAGCGCTGATCAGTTCCACCCTTCCGCCCGCCAGCACCATCGGTTCCCCGCCGACCCCTCCACCGACCCCCCCACCGATCCCGCCAGCGAGCGCACCCTCGTACACATCGATCATGCGACGCGAAACCTCGCGCTGCCCCTCATCCACCACCGACGACATCCGGAAGAGCGGCACCGCGAGGGCCGCAAAAATGATGAGCACCACCGCTGCCCCAAACAGCAACAGGCACTTGTTCGCGAGTGAAACGCGCCGCAGCATCGCCCGGGAGGATACACGCCCTGCGGTTTCCCGCACGCACCCACGCTCCACCGCGCGAACAATCAGCACCATGACCTGCGAGCTCATCGCCCACCCCGTCAGCAACACCGCCAACTGGTCGATCGAGCCCGCCGGGGGCCGCCGCGACTGGATGGACCAGACCCCCGAGAAGTTCGCCTACCGCTGCCTTCCGCTCGTGATGGCCAACCACGCCGGGTGGATCGTGCGATCACCCCTCACCTTCAGCGCCATCTGGAACGGCAAACAGGACACCCGCTCCGTCACGCTGAAGTTCCCCGACGGAGAGGGCATGAACATGAATCAGATCCGTGGCCACTTCGGCGCGGGGGTCATCACCTTCTCCCTCCCGTGGCTCTTTCGTACCTCACCCGGGTACGGCCTCTGGGTCCGCGGCCCCACCAACGCCATCAAGGACAACCTGATCCCCCTTGACGGCATCGTGGAGACCGACTGGGCCCCCTACTCCTTCACCATGAACTGGCGCGTCATGCGGCGCAACACCGAGGTCTACTTCCGCAAGGGTGACGAGATCGCCCTCCTCACACCCTACCCGCTCGCGCTCCTTGAGAGTGTCCAGCCGCGGTTTGAGTCGCTTGACGCCAACCCCGTCCTCAAGCAGGACTTTGAGCGTTTCACGGCCGACCGGGCCGCGAACATCCGCAAGATCTCGGAGACGAACCAGACAAGCTGGTCCATGGACTACATGCGTGGTCACCGGCCGGATGGCACGGAGGTCACCGCCCACCGCAAGGCGTGGCAACTCCGGCCCTTCGCCTGAGCCCGCGCGTCAGCGCGGTGCCATTCTCGCCGACCGCCTCGCCCCCCGCCGCGCCATCCACACGGCCAGCCCCGCGCCCAGCAGCGCAAGCCCGGCCACCAGCGCCAGCATCAAGGGCTCAACAGTCGCGCTCTCGATGGTCCCTCGCGCCGCAAGACCGCACGCGACGAGGCCACAGAGCGGGCCCACCGTGTACCCGATGCCAATGAGCGTCTCGTGCCTTCCGCCCGCATCGACCTCCGCCTGGCCGACCTCAAGCGCGTAGTAGAGCGCAGCGCAATAGACCACGCCGACGCCCACGCCAAACGCCAGTAGACCTGCAAAGAAGACGATGATCGCCGTCGGGCCCGTCAGCAGGGCCGGCGCACAGATCAGCACTGCGAACGCCGCCAACAGCAGACCCCCGCCCGCCAGCGGCACACTCCACCGCCCGTGCCACCCCTGCCACCGCTCCATGGCGAAGAACGCCCCTACCCGGGCGATCATCCACCCTGCTGCCAGCGTTGTTCCCCAAGCAGGCCCGAGCCCCAATCGCTCGCGCGCTGCCGGCAGTGATGGTGCCAGCGCCGCCAGAACGAGGAAGGCCACGGGCAGGAGCACCCGCAGCAATGTGAGTAACCCCGCGTATGACGCGGGCGGGGGCGCATGATGCTCCACCACATGCTCGGCCGGGTCGGGCGTGAACCAGCGCAGGTTCAAGACGCAGAGCAGGTGCACGCCCCCGAGCACCGTGAGCACCTCGATGGGCCGCTCCTTCACCAGCGCGGAGATCGCGAGCAGCGTCACCACCAGCGCGCCCGACCACGCGACGTTGAACTTTCCCGTCACGCTCCGAAGGTCCGCCCCGGAGCGGCCCCCGGAGACATAGGACTCGACCAGAGGCCAGAGCGCACCTGAGAGGGGCGAATAGACGCCCACCAGCACCCAGATCGGCCACCCCGATCGCTCCGCGACGCTCATCCCCACGGGTTCGGTGAGCGCGATGACCCCCGGCACCATGCAGAGCACGCCCATCCCGATCATGACAAAGACCAGCATCCCCCGGGCCGACAGCCGCAAGCGCGAACGACGCAAGGCCCGGAGCACGGGCCCGACGAGGACCGCCGCGGTGATTTACGCCGCGCCATAGAGCGTCGCCATCCCGTAGTTCTCGAAGGTCGTGAACCCATAGCGTAACTCCGCAAGGAAGAAGATCC
>JBQTIJ010000266.1:0-6256 GCA_052388255.1 Phycisphaerales bacterium | reverse complement strand
ATGTCGATTGACAGTCCAGCGCCAACCGGTTCCTGCCCCCCGGCCCTTTCGCGCAGGGGTCTCCGCCGCGTCGATGCGCTCTTCGCCGAGAGATACGCCCTCCCCACCATCGTCCTCATGGAAACCGCCGGCGCGGCCCTCGCCCGTGAGTCAATCGCGCTCTGTGGGCATCATCCCCGCCGCATCGCCGTGCTCTGCGGCCCGGGCAACAACGGCGGTGATGGTCTCGTCGCCGCACGCCATCTTGCCGCCGCCGGGGCCCGCGTCGCTCTCCTCCTGACCGCGCCGCTCGAACGCTTCCGCGCCGATGCCGAGCCAAACGCCCGCGCGGTTGAGCGCATGGGCCTCCCTCTGGTTCTCGCAGCCGAGCCCTTCCCACCCACCCAGGCCGCGGCCAAGTTGCAGTCACTCTCCCTCGCGCTCGGCGGTCCGCCCACGATCTACATTGATGCCCTCCTCGGCACCGGCCTTGATCGCCCCCTCGACCCGGCCCACCCCATCGCCGCGATCATCGCGGCCCTGAACCTCCTCGTCGGAGCGCGAACAGGGACTCTCCCCGCCGTCATCGCCGCCGACATCCCATCCGGTCTTGATGCCGATTCCGGCCGCCACCTCGCCAGCTCGCCCAACGGCGGCGCACCCGCAGCCGTTCGAGCCGACCTGACAGTCACTTTCGCCGCCCCCAAGCGCGGCTTCGCCTCCGCCCAAAGTACAACCTTCACCGGCCGGGTCGTCGTCGAATCGCTCGGAATCCCCGCGGCTCTCCTTGCTGAAGTCGCCGCGGACGATCAGCCGTCCTGACGCTCAGCGGGCAATCACGGCCGCGTGCGGACCTGAGCCGACAGCCACATAGAACCCGCAGAACGTCAGCCCATCTCCCGCGACCTTGAAGAACGCCAACTCGCCGTCGGTGTTCTCGGGGTCAAACGAGCGGAACTCGCTCACGATCACGTGCCGTCCCGTCGCGTCAAAGGTCACGCCCTTGGGCATCCCTTTGATCGGCGTCTCCGAAAGCACGCGCACGCTCCCGCTCTCGGCATCAAACTTCACCAGCGAAAGCGACCCGCCCGGGGTCAACCGATCATCCCCCGCAGGGAAGTACGACCGCTTCAGGTTCCCAGTAACAAAGAGGTCCCCAGCCGGGCTCATGGCGAACGACTCAGGGCTGACCCCCACGCTCACGCCGCCAAGGTCCTGGTGGCTCACGAGTGAAAGGTCAAGCGATCCGTCCTCCTTCACCGCGCTCTCCGTCTCAGACAGCCGCACCACGCCCACCCGGCCCTCTGGCGCACCCGTCATGAACCCCTCGACATCCGGGCCCCACTGCAGTTCCGTGAAGATGAAGTGCTTCCCATCCTTCGAGAACCGACCGTTGAACGGGAACTTCCCGACCTTCACCGCCGCCCCATACGGCACGATCCCCGGCGTCCCGATCGCCGCACCGTTCTCGCGATACTCATAGAACGCCACCATGTCGAGCAGCGGCAGCGTCACTGCAAAGTAGCGCCCAGATGGGTGCCACGCGATGGTCCCCGGCTTGGCCTGCTGCCCCTCAAATCCCACCAGCGGAAACGCGAACCGAGCCCCCAGCGGCGTCGCCTCGCTCGTCCGCACCATCACAATCTCTTGCCCCGGCGCATGCGAAGCAATCGCCAGCAGATCCCCCGCCGCGTTCAGATCGACCGCCACCGGACGCACACTCACCTCGGTCGTCCCCAGCACGCTCGGGGCCGCGGGATTCGAGAGGTCCACCGCCGTCAGTAGGGTCCCCGGTGCCAACTGGTCAAGCGAGGTCTGCCCCGCCCCTTAGCCCTTGAACGACTCCACCACAAACGCCCGCTGCCCATCCGCCGACACTGCCAGCGCCGCCGAGCACCCCACCGCCGCGTTCGAGACCGGTGCCTGGCCCACCGTGGTCGTCCACCGGCCCGCCGCGGCATCCGGCGCATCGGAGATCGGCAGCGTCACCGTGGTCAGCGTGTCCTTCGCGGAGCCAGGTCGCGAACCCGGCAACTGCCCATCAAAGAGCGAAGTCGCGGTCATGTCCGCATCGCACAGCACCGTCACGCACCGCCCCTCGATCATGCTCGGAGCGAGCGACCCCGTCGCGGGGGCTTCGTTCGCCGCGCACCCGGCCAGCATGGCCAGCAGCAGCGCCGGCGAAACCACAGAGACCAGCGACGAGCAGCGTGCGATGTTGGCCATGGAGATCCGGCTCCGCAAAGGGGCTCAGCAGGAAGACCGCCCGAGGCCTCGCGGCACCGTGGCGTCCCATCAAAGGAGCGAAGGTTATCACCACCCCGGGGATCATGGCCACCGCCTCGCGAACACCACCAAAAACAAAGCAGGCCCGGTTCTGGCCCGGGCCTGCTCTCTGAGTTCACTTGGTCCGCCCGCACCCTGTCAACGTCGCGACAGGGTCATGAGCAGAAGGTTCAATACTTGACGCCGCAGCCGTACCGCTTCGACTCCTTGGTCGTCACGGCCTTGCCCGCGAGCAGTTCGTCAACGGCCATCTTGATGTAGTTCTTGTCGCCGACCTTCTGAGCGCTCTGGTCGTTGTCAACCGCGCCGAGGTAGGCGAGCTTGCCGTCCTTGCCGACGATGTAGACATCCGGGGTGTGCTTCGCGCCGTACATCTTGCCGACCTTGCCATCCTCATCGAGCACGATGGGGTAGTCGATGCTCCACTGCTTCTTCGAGTCCGCGTTCATCTGCTTGCCGTGGCCCTGCTTGCCGGGGGCGGAGGAGTTGACGGCCAGGAAAACGACGTCCTTGCCCGCGTACTCCTTCGTCAGGTTCTTGAACGTGGGGTTGACCTCATGGTGCTTCACCACAAAGGGGCAGCCGGGGTTGTACCACTCGATCACGACGACCTTGCCCTTGCCGTACTCGGCCAGGTCGATCGACTTGCCATCGGTGTCGGTGAGCTTGAAGTTCGGAACCGTCTCGCCGATCTTGGCCTCTGTCTTGCCCTCGGCCTTCTTCTCTTCCTTCTTCTCCGCCTTCTTCTCGGCCTTGTCGGCCTTCTTCTCCGTCGTCGTGTCGTCCTTCTTCACTTCCTTCGCCGGCTTCGGCGGATCATCCGCCCGGACCGTGCTCGTGACAAACGCGACGCCACCGAGCGCGAAGCCGGCGGCAAGGATGGCGGCAAACAGCGATTTGGTCTTCATGGATGCTCCAATACAAAGGGGAACTCGGGCTGAAACGACGCTCAAGGATACCGGCCAAAGGCCAGCCGGATGCACAGTCTGACAGTTGATCCTCCCGGGATTCGCAAGGCCTCTCCCTCCCGATTCACCCACCCCCCTTGTCCTTGGGCACCGGCAGGTTCACCCGAAGCCACCGTGTGGCTACCCCCTTCGCTTTGACCTCCAGGATTCCCTCCACCCGCGGCGTCTCCGCCGCTGGCTTGAAATCCACGGACAGTGACCCGGCCTTGGCGGTCCCGCTCTCGAGCAGGTCCTCCGCCACGGCCGAGGCCTCGCCCGGCATGAAAGTCAATTCCGTCGCCCCCGCGACCTCGAAAGTGAGCGTCGATCCCTCCCACCGCGTCTTGAGCCCAGCACCTGCGCTCCCGGTGCCAACCACAGCCCGTTCGGGCATCTTCTTCTTCGCCGCTTCGATGGCCACAGCGCCAGGGCCCGGTGTCGTTGTCAACCCAGCAGGCGGAAGCGCGACCGAAAGTATGGCGTCGCCCGCGATACACGCATCCTTGCACACCAGCCATTCGAGTTCGATCGCAAGAGGCCCGCTCGCCGCCGGGGCACCCTCCGCCGGGGACTTGATCGGGATCAGGATCGTCGCCGACTTCTCATATACATGGTCAAGCAAATCCCCCGGTGAGACATGCCGATGCGGCACCGGCCACTGCACCTCCCCCACCACATACCCCGCCGGGGCCTTCACACGCACCACAGTCGCCGTTCCCGTGTCGTTCTGGCCCGGCCAATAGATATGCCAGTCCTTGTCGATATCGAAGACCACCCCCACCCAAAACTCATCCCCGGGTTTGACACTCTTCGCGCTCACCACCGCGCTCGCGCGTGCATGCTGCGGCTTCACTTTCGCAGGCGCAGCAGGGGAGGGGGTAGTGATGGGCGTCTCCACCGCCGGAGCGCTCCCCGGCGGCTCTGCAACAGCAGCCCTCTCTGCCCCCGCCGCGACCGCCAACACGACCGCTCCAAAAACGTACCGCTGGCCGTGCTGGTGCTTCAGGCGCATGTGACCCTCCAAGGGGGGTTTGGCCGGGTTCACGTGAATCCGGATTCCCCGCGCAGGTCGTATGCTACGACATGACCCTCCCGCTCTGTTCGATCGCCCTCCGTCCCCAGTCCCTTCGACCGCTGCTGGTCGGGCTTCTGACCGTCGCCATGTCCCTCCTCCTCGGCGGCTGCACCCGCGACGTGACCGATGGCGACATCCGCGACATGGCCGTGACCCGCGTCGTCAAACTCCGCGACGCCAAGGCCAAGAACGGGCTGCTCATCATCGACGCTCGTTCGGCCAAGGAGTTCGCCGCCACCCACATCCCCGATGCCCGCAACTGCCCCGTCGAGTCCATCTCCGGCCGCGTCGGCGACCTTGATCCTGCCCTCTCCAAGTTCGAGTACCTCGTGGTCTATGGCGATGATCCCGGCTCAAACCAGGCCAAGGTCGTCTCCAAGAAACTCATGACCAGCGGCTACGACGGCGTCTACATGTTCCGGGGCGGACTGATGGAGTGGATCCGCGCTGGCCAGCCCGTCAGCGGAACCAACGCCCCACCCAAATGAGCGCCCGGCCGAGCGCAGCCCACTCCGCACCCTCCGTGTGACCATTCGCGCAGCTTGCGCCCGCTTCGGGGCCGGTCTACCCCCGCGCCCTCCCACTCTCCGTCGCGATCTCGAACCCGTCGCGCCGCAATTGCCGCCCAAACCCTCACCCACGCCTCGCTCATGCCTCGCGCGCTGCATCACGCCGCGCCGACAGGGAAAGCCCCGCGCTGATTCCGCGCCATCAGGAAAACGCTGAGAGGCGGACCACTGAAGGACTGTGCCGGTTGTGACGTTTATCCCGCGTACGCCGCGCACCCCAATCCGGGCAGCGTTCTTTTTGACACTGACTTCATCGCCTTTCTCGCATCATCGCGTATTGATATGTGCCCGTGGGTGATATTCGAGTCCGGCCAGCGCCGGATCACGAACCACCCGCAGGCCGACCAACCGGTTTGACCCGGCCAAGGTCATCGAACATCCGCAACCGCGCCCAAGGCGCTCACCCGTCACGCGACCATCGCCGCGCGGTCACTCCGCGCCCCTGCAACGACGAGCCCCCAGCCCAAACAAGGAGACACCATGACCCCGACCCTCTTCGCTGATTCCTCCGCCGCTCGTACCACCCACCGCAGCCGCGTGACCTCGCGCCGCTTCCCCGTTGAAGTCTCGGCAGGAGCGCACCATCGCGTCGCCCGCCCCACGAATGCAACGGCCGCCCCCGCCCCCGTCGGCGTTGTGCGCACCCGCCCGGCCCGTGTCCACACCCAGTACGCCAGCGTCCTCGATCTCGCCCTCGATCGGCTCATCGACCGCGCAGCAACCGACCTGCACACATCCCGCCGCGGCTCCTGACCCGCTCGCCACGGCCCCCGCCCCTTGGGCGTGGCCCACCCTTAACGCCGAACATGCTGCAGCAACCACGCCCCCAGCCCGCTCTCGCGATAAGCGCTGTCCCATGAGTTGTGGTCCGCCTCGGCGAAGTACGTCGCCCGCGGATTCCCTCCCGCAGCCGTCACCGCCGCCACCAGTGCCCGCGTCTCGCTCGACTTCACCACGTCGTCCTTTTCACCATGAAAGGCCCACACGGGCATCGTCGAAAGCCCCCGCGCGATCCCCTCGATCTCCGCCACGGGCGCATACCCACAGACCGGTGCAATGGCAGCAAACTCCCCGGCGTAGCGCGATCCGATCGCCCACGTTCCCGCTCCCCCTTGCGAAAGCCCCGTGAGATAGACGCGAGCGCTATCGATCCGGAACGCGCTCTTGGCAGCGCCCATCGTGGCCAGCACAATGTCCGCGTGATCGATCCACGCCGAGTCCTGATCCGGCTTCTGCGGAAGCACGATGATGAACGGCCACCCCTCCGGCCCGAGCATCGCCGCGGGCCCAAGACCCACGAGCGCTTGCCGCTGCCCATCCACCCCACACTCCCCGCGGCCATTGAGAAACACCACCATCGGGAAGGGCCGCGACTCGTCATACCCCCGCGGCACAAGCAC
>JBQTIJ010000265.1:0-7597 GCA_052388255.1 Phycisphaerales bacterium | reverse complement strand
TCCAGGTCCGTGGCTGCACCGGATCCTCCACGGCCTTCCTCAGCGGCGCTCTTTCACTCGCGACAGAGCGCCCCGTGCTGCTCGTCGTCGCCCATGGCGACGATGCCGACGAGGCCGTGGACGAACTGACCGGCGCGGGTCTCGACGCCCAGCGCTTCCCAGCCCTTGAGACTCTGCCGGGCGAGAGCGCGGTGAGTGTTGACCTGCTGGCCGAACGGCTCGCCGTGGTTCAGCGGCTGGAGACTCCGGGCTCGACGCCGATGCCGGTGTTCGTAGCCCCAATGCCCGCGCTGATGCAGGCCGTGCCCTCCCCCGGGCTGCTCGCGGCTCTTGTGCTTGATCTGACCAGCGGCAGTTCACCCGCGGGCGGCCCGGCGGGTGTGGTTCGCTGGCTGGACGAAGCCGGGTATCGGCGGGCCGCTGCCGTCGAGGAGCCGGGTGACTACGCCCTCCGCGGCGGGATCCTTGATGTCTTCCCGCCCGGCGAGGCCATCGCGGCATCTGCCGACCTCAGCGCGGGCGGTGTCCCGGTACGGCTTGATTTCTTCGGCGATCAGATCGAACGCGTGAGCGAGATCGACCTGCGTTCCATGGGCACCGACCGGCAGGTGAAGGCCACGCGCTTTACCGCGATGTCGACCGACAAGCTCCAATCACGGTCCGGGCAGAGCGACCGCTGCCTGGTCGACCTGCTCCCCGAGACGTGCGTCGCCCTCCTCCACGAGTTGATGGAGATCACCGAGCAGGGCCGCGGCTACTTTGAGCGATGCACGGACACACGGGGGATCTTCGGCCCACCCGCGGTCTTTCAACGCCTTCGAGGACGGCTGAAGGCGACGGTAGAGGTCAGCCAGTTTTCACCGTTCGCGACCGGCGGCGAGGGGGAGTCGATCGACCTCCCCTGCCAAGCGGCTCCCTCATTCTCCGAGGACATCTCGAAGGCCGTGGCGGAACTCGGGGCTCTCGCTGTCGGCGGGGACGGCGCGCCCCCGCTCACCGTTCACGTCCACTGCCAGAACAGCGGCGAGCATCAGCGCCTTGGGGAACTCCTGCGGGAGTTCGCGTCAGAGACCGCAGCACTCGTGCGCTCGACGGTCGGCTACCTCCACGCCGGGTTCGTCCACGCATCGCCGGCCCCGCGTGCTGGCCCGGTCCTTCACCTCCCTTACCACGACCTGCTCCACCGCTACCAGGCCAGACGACGGGCCCGACGCCTGAAGGCGGCGCGAACCATGGACACCTTCCTCGAGTTCGAGGAAGGTGACTACGTGGTCCACGTGGAGCACGGGATCGCCCGTTTCGCTGGCCTCCGACTGATCGCTCGCAGCGAGTCCCTTGCCGGCGCGGGTGCCAAGCGCGCAGGCGATCCCGAAGAGCAGGAGGAGTTCCTGACCCTTGAGTTTGACGGTGGTGCAAAGCTGCATGTGCCCGCTGTCAAGGTGGCGCTGGTGCAGAAGTACGTAGGCGGTTTCAAGGGCAAGCCCCCGCTCTCGACACTCGGCGGGCAACGCTGGAAGGGCCAGAAGGAGCGCGTAAGCCAGAGCGTCCGCGACCTCGCGGCCGAGCTTCTCAGAGTCCGTGCGGCCCGTGAGCACATGCCAGGGATCCGGTACCCCGACGACACAAGTTGGCAACGCGAGTTTGAGGCGGAGTTCCCCTACACCGAGACCGAGGACCAGGTCGCGGCCCTTGCCGAAATCAAGAAGGACATGCAGTCGCCCCGCCCCATGGACCGCCTGCTCTGCGGCGATGTCGGCTTCGGCAAGACCGAGCTCGCCATCCGCGCGGCGTTCAAGTGCGTGGAGTTCGGCAAGCAGTGCGCCGTGCTCGTGCCCACGACCGTGCTCGCCGAGCAGCATGAACGCACCTTCCGGGCCCGGTTCCGCGACTACCCCTTCCGGATTGAGTCGGTCTCACGTTTCAAGAGCGATGGGCAGGTGCGGGCCGTGCTCGCCGATCTGCGCGCCGGCAGGGTTGATGTCATCATCGGCACGCACCGGCTCCTCTCAAAGGACGTGGTCTTTGCCGATCTCGGCCTGGTGGTGATCGACGAGGAACAGCGCTTCGGTGTGGAGCACAAAGAGCGACTGCTCTCACTGCGACTCACGGCGGACATCCTGACCCTCTCGGCCACGCCCATCCCGCGCACATTGCACATGGCGATGCTCGGGATCCGGGACATCTCCTCGCTCACGACCGCACCCCTCGATCGGCGTGCCGTCGTGACCGAGGTCATCCCCTTCAACGCCGCGCGGCTGAAGCAGGTCCTTGCGCGCGAACTCGCCCGCGAAGGGCAGGTGTACTACGTCCACAATCGCGTCCACGACATCCTGAGCGTCGCTGATGAAGTCCAGAAACTCGCCCCGGGTGCCCGGATCGTGGTCGGGCACGGCCAGATGCCCGACGGCGAGCTCGAGGACGTCATCCTCCGCTTCGTTCGACGCGAGGCCGACATCCTCGTCAGCACCACCATCATCGAAAGCGGCATCGACATCCCCACGGCCAACACCATGGTCATCTGCGATGCCGACCGCTTCGGCCTCTCCGAACTCCACCAGCTCCGAGGGCGGGTGGGGCGATACAAGCACCGTGCGTACTGCTACCTGCTCCAGCCGGTGAGCCGGCCGATCAAGGAGGTCGCGCTCAAACGGCTCAAAGCCATCGAGCAGTACAGCATGCTCGGCGCGGGCTTCAAGATCGCGATGCGCGACCTTGAGATTCGCGGCGCGGGCAACATCCTCGGGCCGGAGCAGTCTGGGCACATCGCTTCGGTGGGGTATGACATGTACTGCCAACTCCTCGAACGGGCCGTTCGCGAACTCGGCAACGAACAGGTCGCCACCCCGAACGAAACCAGCGTGGAGATCGGCCTCTCCGGCATGATCCCGCGCTCCCATATCCCCTCTGATCAGCGCCGGCTCGAGGCCTATCGCCGTCTTTCACTGGCCGCCTCGCGCGAAGACCTGGCGAAAGTCGAGCAGGACCTCATCGGTGCCTACGGCGCGCCCCCCAAGCCACTCCGTCGCCTCATCGACCTCGCCGAGATCCGGATCGGGGCACGCCGCGCCGGTGTCCGCACGATCACGGTTCGTGACAAGGACGTCATTCTGGCCACCGATCGGCCCGCGGACGTGCTCATGCGCTTCCAGGACGCCAAAGGCACTGTGACTTCTCTCCCCCCGCGCGAGGCGGGCGGGGGCGGGCTTCATGAAGTCTACTTTCGCCCCTCCTCCGCCAACGCCCTCGAACCCCCCACCCTCAGCATCATCCTGCGCAAGCGGCTGGCGTAGCGTTCTTGTCTCCGAGGTGGCCCGGCGCGTGCCGGGTCCCCCTTCGGCGGCATGATCCGGTTGACACCCGCACCGATGGTCTCCTTCGCCAACAAGCCCCCTCGACCGCCCCACGACCTCCCGCCCGTGCCGGAGGGCTTCCCCACACCGGGCCCCGAGTTCTCACCTGACCAGGTGGTTCAGTTCCAGCTCTACGCCCTCCAGCACAACGAACAGCCCTGCCCGAACTCTGGGATTGCCGCGGCGTTCGAGTTCGCGTCACCGGCCAATCGCCAGGCCGTCGGACCCCTTGCCCGGTTCATTGAGCTTGTCCACAACGACTTCTACCTGCCGATGCTGAACTTCGCGACCGTCGATTTCGGCAAGACGATCATCGCCGGCGACGAAGCCCAGCAACCGGTCATCATCACCACACGGCAGGGCCGCCGCGTGGGGTACGTCTTCCTCCTTTCGCGCCAGAAGGATGGCCCTGTCGAGGGGTGCTGGATGACCGACGGTGTGATCGTCCCGTGATCCCCCACAACCTCGCGAGGGCACGCGTTTTGGGGTTACCCTCCGGCATGCACCTCCTCTGGTTTCTGGTCGCCTTTATCGCCGGAGCCGTGACACCGCTTCAAGCGGGTGTGAACGGTGCGCTCCATCGCCAGCTCGGCCATCCGCTCCATGCCACGCTCACGAACTTTGTCGTGGGCGCGATCGTGTGCACTGTCTTGATGCTCATCATGCGTGTCCCTCTTCCCTCTGCCGCCGCCTTGAGTTCGGCGCCCTGGTGGACGTGGCTGGGCGGCATCTGCGGTGTCATTCTGGTGATGGGGAGCGTGCTCTCGGTCGGGCCGCTCGGCTTCGGCGGCCTCGTCATGGGCATCCTCGTCGGGCAGGTCGCTTGCTCCCTTCTTCTTGATCGCAGCGGCCTCCTCTCTGACGTCATCCGCGAAGTCACGCCCGCCCGCCTCGCGGGCGTCGGCATGGTCGTCATCGGGGTTGCCGTATTCCAACTCGCCGGCCCGCCCCGGAGCGCGTCCGCCATACCCCCATCCTCACCGACGCCGGAGATCGTCCCATGAAGACGTCATCACCACGCTTCGCGCTTTCGCTCCCGATCATGTTCGCGGCTATAGCCGTCGCCGCCGGCTTGACCACTCAGCCCCCCGCCGACCAGCGGCCCGTGGGCGGCAAGGCCGCAGCGATGCTCACCGAGGCACGATCGCACCTTGAGGCCCGTGAGTTCGACAAGGCGCTCGGCGTGCTCGAGAAGGCCAAGCGGGCCGAGCGCGATGATCCGGACATCCTGACGGCCTACGGCCTTGCGCTCCGCGGCTCCGGCCGTCTTGACGAGGCCCGTGAGTCCTTCCACGCGGTCCTCAAGCTCCGTACCGGTTCCCACATGGCCCGGCGTCTCCTCGGCGAGGTCTACCTCGATCTTGCATCAGAACAGCTTGCCTCCCTCAGGACAGCAGGCCCTGTCGCCAAAGAGGATGCCGCCGCGCTCCTTGCGGCCTGCGTTGCGCTCCCCGAGAAAGTCCAGCCGGCGCCCCCAACCAAGAAGTGACCATGAGCGCCCCGATTGTGGACCCTGCACCTTCCCTAACGCGCGACAGAACATGAACGCCCATGTCGTCCCACTTCGGTTGCTCACTGAAGACCTTCCCGGCACCGGCGGGGTCATCAAACAACGCCCCGAGGATTTCCTGGTCGAGGAGATCCCCGCATACGACCCCTGCGGAGAGGGTGAGCACATCTACCTGATGGTGCAGAAGACGTCGCTTTCGACGCTCCAGATGGTCTCGATCATCGCCCGCCATTTTCGCGTGCGTCCCTCAGCCGTGGGTTACGCCGGGCTGAAAGACAAGCACGCGATTACCCGTCAGGCGATCAGCGTGCACGTGCCCGGCAAGACCGCCGCCGACTTCCCTCTACTCCACCATCCCAAACTGACGATCCTCGGCGCGGTGAACCACACCAACAAACTGCGCCGCGGCCACCTTCTCGGGAACCGGTTCGCCATCAAGGTCCGGGGGACGGAGGCCACCCGGGTCGTCCGGGCCCAGCGCATCCTGCAACGGCTTGAGGTGCAAGGTGTGCCCAACCGGCTCGGCGAGCAGCGCTTCGGGCATGCGGGCAACAACCATGAGATCGGCCGTGCGATTCTGCTGGGCGACCATCAGGTCGCTTGCGATGAACTTGTCGCACCCGCCGGAGACGACCGTCCCGATCACCTGGTGGCCCGCGAGCGGTATCTGGCCCGAGACTTCGCTGGCGCAGCGGACCTCCTCCCCCCCGGCGCGGAGACCGAGACTGCCCTCCTGCGTGCGCTCGCGCGAGGCGCGACCCCGCGCCAAGCCGTGGAGTCGATCGGCCCCATGGAACGTTCCTTCTATGTGACGAGCTTCCAGTCCGCGATCTTCAACGCCCTCCTTGAGGCCCGCGGCAACGATGGGACGCTCGACCGGCTCCTCCTCGGCGACCTCGCGTACAAGCATGAGAACGGTGCGGTTTTTTCGGTTGACGGCACGGTGCTCGCCGACCCAACAACCTCGGAGCGGCTGGCACGTCTGGAAGTCAGTCCATCGGGCCCCATGTGGGGTCCTGAGCTGACGACCGCCGGGGGCGCTGTCGGCGAAGCGGAGCGACAGGCGCTTGATGCCACCGGTGTCACGCCCGATCATCTGGCCGTGTTCGCGCAGCAAGTCAGCGAGACAGTCCAAGGCAAGCGGCGGGCGCTCCGTGTCCCGCTCCTCTATCCGCAGGTCGAAGGCGGAGCCGACGAACATGGACCCTATGTCAAATGCGTGTTCGAGCTCCCGGCGGGAAGCTTCGCCACGGTCGTGATGCGGGAGGTCATCAAGCCCGAACCGGGGCAGCCGCTCGATGATCCCTCGCTCAGACCCTACCGCCACGACGATGAGGACCGCCCCCCCAGTTCGACCCAGCGCGGGCGGCCGGGATCCCGCAACCGGGCACCTTAGGGATGCGTACTGACTCCACCGCCCTCGCGCGTGTACCCCTCCTGCCGGAAGGGAACAGCCAGTGTGGGCAAGTGACGGTTGGGCGACACCCGACTACACTCCGTCCCCCTGAATCGGCCCCGGGCATCGGCCTCGCCGGACAAGGGACCACTCTCGTTCGCATCGAAGGTTGTTTGAGGAGCGTCGCGTGCACATTGTCACCAAGATTCTCGTGATTTTCGGGGCCCTCTTCAGCGTGCTTCTCGCCGCGCTGACGATCGCCTTCTCGACCAACGCCGACCGCCTCAAGGAGGCCGTGACGATCGAGCAGGCAAAGTCGCTGGCCTTCGAGACCAACTACAAGGCCTCAGAAGCGACCAAGACCGCCGAACTCTCCGCTGCTCAGGAGCGGGCCATGCAGGCCGAGAAGGACCGTGAGCAGATGCGTCAGGAGACCAGCAAGCTGCAGGCCGAGCGGGCCACGCTGCTGGCGGACCTTTCGACCGCGCGCCTTGGCGAGCAGGGCGCCCAGAACAAGATCGACTCCCTCACGGCTGCGATGAACACCCAGGCCGCGACGGTCAAGAACCTGACCGAGGAGGCCACCAACCTCCGCTCCGCCATGGTCGCATCGAGCAAGCGAGAGAACGAACTCGTTGACCGGCTGAACGACGAGCAGTCGCGCCGCACGGTTCTTGAGCAGAGCATGCGGGCCCTTCAGGAGCAGCTCCAGGAAGCCAAGCTGGCGATCGACCGCGCCAAGCAGGGCGAGAGCGGCGCGTCCGGCGGCATGCCCTTCGTCGCCAGCGGGCCAATCGTCAAGGCCCGGATCACCAAAATCATGCCCAACCCGGCCGGCGGCGAGCTCGTCGAGATCTCTGAAGGCAGCAACGTGAACCTCAAGGCCAACCAGCAACTGACGATCGTGCGCAACGGCCAGTTCATTGCCACCGTCGTGCTCGTTCAGGTCGAGGCCCAGGGGGCCATCGGTCGCGTCGATAAGCTCGGCCGCGATGTCATGATCAACACCGACGACACCGTCCTCAGCCGCCTCTTCTGATCACCCGCCGACCGCACCTTAGGGACGACCACCATGAGCCAGCTTGGAATGAACCTCCCCGGCGGGGCCTCACGCCGCCCGCAGATGACCGTCTACACCGGCATGCTTTTCATCGCCGTGGTTTCGCTCGCAACGGCCTGCGTCTTGATGTGGACCGCCGCGAGCAAGATCGGACCCGGTGGCGATGCGTTTGCCGCCCATGACCTGAAGAAGGACCAGTCGATCAAATTCGCGAAGTGACCCGCGCTGGTTCTGGGCCCGTCCCGGTTCCGACCAAGACAGCACGTGCCTCAGTAAACCCC
>JBQTIJ010000264.1:0-2100 GCA_052388255.1 Phycisphaerales bacterium | reverse complement strand
CATCGTTCTCGACGCCGCGGCTCAGGATGCCTTCGTCGGCGCTGCCGCTGAGGCCGCTGCGGGCTGCGACGGCGCCGTGATTGCAGACTTCGGCAACGGGCTGCTCTCGGGGTACGTGCTTGATCGCCTCGCCCCCGCGCTGCGGCGCCGGGTGCCCATCCTTGCGGGTGACGTATCGGGCCGCAGGGCAGGGCTCCTGCGCATGCGCGAGATGGACCTGCTCTGCCCGAGCGAGCACGAAGTCCGCGAGACCTTCCGGAGTTTCGCCGAATCGATCCCCGCTGTCGCGGCCCGGCTCCTCGGTGAGACCGGCGGCAAGTCCGCCATCATCACCATGGGCGCGGAGGGGCTCATCGCCTTCGCGCCCCATTCCGGCGTGCGCATGGATCAGCCGGTGGCCGACGGGGATTCTCCGCTCGCCACCCGACTCCGCAGCGAGCACGTCCCCGCACTCGGTGGCCATGCCATCGATGCGCTCGGGTGCGGCGACGCCCTGCTGAGCACGGCCACGTTGGCGCTCGTGGCGGGCGGTGGTCTGCTCCAGGGTGCCTTCCTCGGGGCTCTCGCCGCGGCTTGTGAGGCCCAGCGCATCGGCAACATCCCGATCTCGACGACCGACCTTCGCCAGGCCCTTGTGCGCCTTCACACCTCCCGACTTGTCTTTGACCCGCAGGCCGCGATCCCCGCGCTCCGGGCCGCCTCCATGGTCTGAGCACTGTGCTCGCCTTTGTCATTCCAACCCGCGACCGCCACGAGGAACTCGCCCGAACGATCGCCCGGATCGACGCGCTCGGGCTTGAGAACGCCGAGATCATCGTCGCCGACAACGCTTCACGGCAAGCCGTCACGCTCCCCACGCAGACACCACGGGGCACTCCGATCCGTCTCTTGCGGCGCGAGCGCAATGAAGCCGCCGCGGCGCGAAACGCCTGCGCCCTCGCCACCGACCCGCGCTGCGAATGGCTGGTGATGCTCGATGATGACAGCCACCCCCTTGACGATGGGCTTTCGGAGGTGCTCGCGGCTCAACCGGCGTCCGTCGCGGCCGTGGCCGCGCGGATCACGCTCCCTGACGGACGGCATGAGGCGGGGGGCCTGCCCGAGGTCTTCATCGGGTGTGGCGTGGCTATCCGGCGGACACCCTTCCTCGAGCTCGGCGGCTACGACCCATCGTTCGAGTACTACGCGGAGGAGTATGACCTCGCCGCGCGGCTGATCCACGCCGGATACCGCATCGCCTTTGACGAGCGATTCCGGATCGAGCATCGCAAGGTGCAGGCGGGACGCGACTTCGGCCGCATCCTGCGCCGCCTTGTGCGCAACAACGCGGTGGTCGCGGCGCGCCATGCGCCGGCTCCCGCGCGGGCATCAGAACTTGCCGAGACTCTTCTGCGTTACGCCCGGATCGCGATCAAAGAGCGTGCCCTCTGCGGGTATGTCCGCGGACTGGCGGACCTCTGCCTCCGGCTTCCGCGCCAAACGCGAACGCCACTGACGGCCGAGGAGTTTGATCGCTTCACCGGCCTTGCAGCGGCCCGCGAGGCCCTCGCGTTCGCCCACTCCTGCCGCCCCCTCGGGCCCACCATGCTCATCGACCGAGGAAAGAACGCGCGTGTCATCGAGCAGGCCCTGCGTGAGCTTGGTGTCGCGCTCACGACTGTCGAGGCCAAGGCAGAGACGCTGGTGATCGGCACACTCTCACCGGGTCCAATGGCCGATGCGCTGTTGCGCCGGGCGGATCTCGGTCGGCGCGTCGTCGCCCCGTGGCGATCGTGCGTGCGTCCGCTGGTGCGCTCCGCCGCGGCGTAACGCCGCGTGCAAGGGGGGGCCACAGGTGCCGCACTCTCGGCACGCACGATCACTCCTCGCGCCGCTGGCCGCCAAGAAGGCCCGACTGGATGACGTAGTACAGAACAGTCAACACCGCCCCGAGCGTGGCCGCGACATAGGTCCAGGCCGCGGCGTTGAGAACTTTCGACATCACCGCCGCTTCTTCCCCATCGCGGATCAGGCCCGAGGTTGCGAGCAGCCGTTTGGCCCGGTTGCTGGCGTCAAACTCGACGGGCAGGTTGATCAGTTGGAAGACCGCGATGACTCCAT
>JBQTIJ010000263.1:0-4315 GCA_052388255.1 Phycisphaerales bacterium | reverse complement strand
ACGACACCGGCTGCGGCAACGCCGGCAACGATCGGGTCCTCTGCGGCGACGGCGACGACAACATGACGGGCTGCTCGGGCAACGACTTCATTGATGGGGGCGCGGGCAACGACATCCTTGACGGTCTCGGCGGCAACGACACCGTCCTCGGCGGTGACGGTGACGACACCATCACCGACAGCGAAGGCAACGACACCATCAACGGCGGCAACGGCAACGACAACATCAATGGCGGCATCGGCAACGACAAGATCAACGGCGGCGCGGGCGACGACACCCTCATCGGTGGCGAAGGCAACGACACCATCACCGACGACTCCGGCGATGACGTGATCTCGGGCGGCAACGGCAACGACAAACTCAGCGGCGGCATCGGCAACGACACCATCAACGGCGGCGCGGGCGATGATCGCATCGACGGCGGCGAGGGTGACGACGTGCTGAACGGTGAGGATGGCAAGGACACGATCATCGGTGGCGCGGGCAACGACCAACTGAGCGGCGGCCTCGGCGACGACAAACTCATGGGCGACGACGGCCTCGACACCCTCAGCGGCGGCGACGGCAAGGACAAGTTGATGGGGGGCAACGGCAACGACCTCCTCAGCGGCGGCGCGGGTGATGACTAGCTCAAGGGCGAGGCCGGTGACGACGACCTGAGCGGCGACGATGGACGCGATGACCTCGACGGCGGCGTTGGTGACGACGTCCTTTCGGGCGGCATCGGCGACGACAAGCTCGTGGGCGGCATCGGCGATGACCTGCTCAACGGCGACGACGGCGACGACACCCTCATGGGCGGCGACGGCAACGACGAGTGCTTCGGTGGCATCGGCAACGACCGCGTCCGCGGCGGCAAGGGCAACGACTTCCTTGATGGCGGCGACGGTAACGACGACCTTGACGGCGAGGACGACAACGACCAGGTCCTCGGCGGCGACGGCAACGACCGGATCCGGGGCGGGCGCGGTGACGACTTCCTGCGTGGCGGCGAAGGTGACGACAACATGGACGGCGGCGCGGGCGAAGACGACGAACAGGACTGAGTCACCAGGCCGTGTCAGGGTTGGGGTAGGTGCCCGGAAGCAAAGTAGACCGGCGAACGGGCCGTCTGAAACGGCCGGCATGGGTGCGCGCAGCCAGACCATTTGGGGGGTGCGGAAACCCCTCCCCGGTCTGCGAAAGCGGGTTCTGGAGCGTTGCGGCGGGCCTGCGGATTTGGTACGCTGCCCCCGTCTCGCACCCCAAGGAACCCCATCATGTCGCATGCCGCTCCCGCTGCCCACGGACCCAAGTTTGACTCCAAGGTCGAGCAAACGACCATCAACACCATCCGCACCCTCGCGATGGACGCGGTGCAGACCGCCAACAGCGGCCACCCCGGCACACCGATGGCGATGGCCCCGGTCTGCTACACGCTCTGGAACGAGTTCCTGCGCTTTGATCCAGAAGATGTGATCTGGCCGAACCGCGACCGTTTCGTGCTCAGCATGGGGCACGCCTCGATGCTGATCTATTCGCTCCTGCACCTTGCTCAGGCCAAGGCGGTGACGAGCGACTACACACAGGCGGGCAAAGTCAGCGTGACACTTGACGACATCAAGCGCTTCCGCCAACTCGATTCGCGCTGCGCCGGCCACCCGGAGTATCGCTGGACCAGCGGCATCGAGACCACCACCGGCCCCCTTGGTCAGGGCTACGCCACCAGCGTGGGCATGGCCATCGCCAGCAAGTGGATGGGCGCAACGTTCAACAGGCCCGGCTTTGATCTCTTCGGCTATGACGTTTACTCCCTCGGCGGCGACGGCTGCATGCAGGAGGGCGCGGCCAGCGAGGCCGCGTCGCTCGCCGGCCACCTGAAGCTTGACAACCTCTGCTGGATCTACGACAACAACAAGATCAGCATCGAGGGTCACACCCACTGGTCCTTCAGTGAGGATGTCGCCACCCGCTTCGTTGCGTATGGCTGGAACATCACGCGCGTGAGCGATGCCAACGACCTTGACATGCTCCGCCGCGCTTTCGGGGTCTTCAAGGAGACCCGCGGCCGTCCCACGCTCATCGTTGTCGATTCGCACATCGGCTACGGATCGAGCAAGCAGGACAGCCACACGGCTCACGGCGAGCCCCTCGGGTGGGACGAGATCGAGCGCACCAAAAAGTTCTACGGCTGGCCGGAGAAGGAGAAGTTCCTTGTTCCGCCCGAGGCCCTCAAGTGCTTCAAGGACGGCATGGGTGCCCGCGGCCAGGCCGCCCGCGATGCGTGGATGAAGAAGTTCGAGGAGTACAAGGCCAAGTTCCCCGAACTTGCCGAGCAGACGGTCATGATCCAGAAGCGCCAGCTCCCCAAGGGCTGGGATTCGGGGATCGAGACCTTCCCCGTAACGGTCAAGAAGAAGGAAAAGGACGGCACCGAGAAGGACGTCCCCAACGAAGTCTCCGGGCGCGATGCCGGTGGCAAGATCCTGAACGCCATCGCCAAGAAAGTCCCCTGGGTCATCGGCGGTTCGGCCGACTTGGCCCCGAGCACCAAGACCCGCCTCACCTTCGAGGGTGCGGGCGACTTCGGGCCGCCGCAGGAGGCGTTCGATCATCACGCTCCCAAGACGACCATCTCCTGGGCCGGTCGCAACTTCCACTACGGCATCCGCGAGCTCGCCATGGGCTCGATCCTCAACGGCATGGCCCTCTCGAAAGTCCGCGGCTATGGCTCGGGCTTCTTCGTCTTCAGCGACTTCTCCCGCCCCGCGATTCGGCTCGCCGCGATCATGGAGATCCCGGTGGTCTATGTCTTTACCCATGACTCGATCGGCGTGGGCGAGGATGGACCGACCCACCAGCCCATTGAACACCTTGCGTCGCTGCGCGCCATCCCGGGGCTCGTGACGCTCCGCCCCGGCGATGCCAACGAAGTCGCTGAAGCGTGGAAGATCACCATGCAGATGCGGCACGAGCCGGTCTGCATGGTGCTCAGCCGCCAGGGAATGCGCACGCTCGACCGCACCAAGTACGCGGCCGCCACGGGGGTTGCCCATGGCGCGTATGTGCTCTCGTGCGCAGCGCCCGATGGCAAGCCCGATGTCATTCTGATGGCGACAGGCACGGAGGTTCAGCTCGCGGCCGATGCCTTCGAGAAGCTCAAGAGCGAAGGGGTCAAGGCCCGCCTCGTGAGTTTCCCCTCGTGGGAGCTCTTCGAGCATCACTGCGCCAAGCACCCCGAGTACCGCGAGAAGGTCTTCCCGAGTTCCTGCACCGCCCGCGTCAGTGTCGAGCAAGCAGGCACCTTCGGGTGGGAGCGGTATGTCGGCTCCAAGGGTGCGTGCGTGGGCATGGCGGGCTTCGGCGCCAGCGCTCCGCTCAAGGAACTCCAGAAGAAGTTCGGCTTCACCCTTGATGCGGTCGTGGCCACCTGCAAGAAGGTCATGGGGAAGTAAGCCAAGCGGCCCCGGGGCCGAAAGTCCAAGACGGGAACACAGCCGCGGGCCGCCGCGGTGTTCATACCATGCCCTCGCATGGCCCTGACCATCGATCCGACCGACGCGACCGACACCGCCCCGAAGGGAGCCGACCGTTCGGCCGTCGCCCGGGCGGTGCGCGCGGCGGTGGAATCGCTGCTGAACAAACAGCGGAGCCGGGCGTGGTCGGGCGATGCGGAGCTTGATGGGGCTCATTGGTGTGCGGAGCTTGAAGGGGATTCGATCCTCTCGAGCGAGTACATCCTGATGAAGTTCATCCTCGGTCAGGAGACCGATGAACGCGAATGGGCCCGGCTGCGACGGCTGGCGGCCCAGCTTCGGCTTTCGCAGCGGGCCGATGGTTCCTGGGGGCAGTACCCCGGGGCGCCGATGGACATCTCGGCCACGGTGAAGGCGTATTTCTGCCTGAAACTCCTTGGCGACCCGGCGGAGGCGCCAGCGATGGCGCGGGCCCGGGGGCGGATTCTCGAAGCGGGCGGGGCGGAGCGGATCAACACCTTCAGCATGTTCTACCTCGCGTGTCTCGGCCAAGTTGGCTGGGAGGCGTGCCCGGCCATTCCGCCGCAGATCGTGCTGCTGCCTTCGTGGTTTCCGTTCCATCTTCGCAAGGTCGCGGCATGGACGCGGACGATGATCCTGCCGCTGGCGATCTGCTCTGCCCTGCAACCGGTGCGGAAGATCCCGGTCCACCTTGGCATCCTCGAGTTGTTCGTGGTGCCCGAGGCCCGGAATCGGCTCAGCCGCGGGTTTGATGAGCATGCGAACTACACGTGGAACAAAGCATTTCTGGAGGTCGATCGGTTCCTCAAAGAGTGACGCCGGGCCGGGGTGACGCCTCT
>JBQTIJ010000262.1:0-9046 GCA_052388255.1 Phycisphaerales bacterium | reverse complement strand
GAAAACCGACTCGTTCCGTCCGCGTATGAACAAGTTGAGTGGATAACTTCCAAAAAACGTCCTTCCCCCTTGCATGGCGTGGTCGGAACATGGTAGGATACCGTTCATAGCACGAACGCGCGGCGGCCCGCACAGCCGCTCCCCGCATGACACCACGAAGGATGCTCTTAGCCGGTGAATCGACCCCCAGGATTCTGAACCACACTCGATCGAAGGAAGGCCAGTGACGCAGAGCCATCCGAAACTCGACTTCGCCACCTACTTCAAGACCGCGACGGGCCAGCAGCCCTTCCCGTTTCAGTGCGCATTCGCCGGCGCCACCAGCGCAGGGCCGCACGAACCCGAGCCCGCCTTGGTGTCCGTTCCGACAGGCCTCGGCAAGACAGCAATGGCCATTCTCGGTTGGCTCTGGCGGCGGAGATTCGCCTCAGAGCAAACCCGGCAAGCGACGCCACGCCGATTGGTCTATTGCCTGCCCATGCGGGTCCTCGTGGAGCAGACGCGCGACAACGCCAGCAAGTGGTTGGACAATCTCGGTCTCTCGGTTGCATCGGGCACGTTGCAAGTTCCGGCCGCGCACCATCCCAGCCAAACCCAACCGCCCCGCCCGCTCAGCCCGGACGCAATCGCCGTCCATGTCCTGATGGGCGGCGAGGACGAACCGGAATGGGACACCCACCCCGAGCGCGACGCGATCATCATCGGCACCCAGGACATGCTGCTCTCGCGCGCCCTCAACCGCGGGTACGCCGCCAGCCGCGCCCGCTGGCCCATGCACTTCGGCCTGCTCAACACCGACTGCCTCTGGATCTTCGACGAGGTACAGCTCATGGGCAGCGGCTTGGCGACGACAGCGCAGCTGGAGGCGTTCCGCCAGTCACTCAGTCCCCAGGGCGGCAATGGCTGCCGAAGCGTCTGGATGTCGGCGACGCTGCGGCCGGACTGGCTCAAGACAGTCGATTTCAAGGGCCGCATTGACGACCACGGCCGCATCGACGGCAAGATCACACTCTCGCTCTCGGATGCGGATCACAAGAACGAACAGGTCGCCGCACGCTGGAACGGCAAGAAGCCGCTGGCCAAGGCCGACTCCACCATGGAGGAGAAGACCGCCGCGGCACTCGCTGCGGAGGTGCGGAGCGCCCACAAGCCCGCCACGCGAACCCTCGTGGTGGTCAACACGGTGAAGCGTGCCTGCGAGTTGTACCAGAAGATCGCGCCGCGCGCTCAAAGCGGGAAACCCGCTCGCGGCAAAGGAGCCAAGGCGGCCAAGCCGGTCGAGGACGGCCCGGCGTTGCCGAACCTCGTCCTCCTTCACTCTCGATTCCGGCCTGATGATCGCAAGAAAGCCGTGGACGCCGCCTTCGCCGCACCCACCCCTGAGGGCACGATCATCATCAGCACACAGGTCATCGAGGCGGGTGCTGACGTGAGCGCAACAACCCTGTTCACCGAACTCGCCCCTTGGGCATCGCTGGTCCAGCGCTTCGGGCGGTGCAACCGCATGGGTGAGGCGAACACGGATGCCGAGGTACGCTGGATCGATCTCCCCGCGGAGGATGCCAAGGCCGAGAAGTTGCGGTTCCCCTATGAGCTGCCAGCACTCCGCGCCGCGGCGGCGCAACTGACCAAACTGAACGACGTCGGCCTCGGTTCGCTGGCAACGCACAGCGCAACCTTGAACGACGACGAAGTGAAGTCCCTCTTCCCATACGCGCACCCCCACGTCATCCGCCGCAAAGACCTGATCGACCTCTTCGACACCACGCCCGACCTCGCCGGCAATGACATCGACATCGACCGCTATGTCCGCGAGATCGACGAGACAGACGTCCGCCTCTTCTGGCGATCGTGGGATGGTGCCCTTCCGACCGACGACGAGCCGCCGCCCACCCGCGCAGAACTCTGCCCCGCGCCCATCGGCGATTTCAAGAAGTTCGCCGCGAAGGACACCACCAAGGGCAAGGTCTTCCGCCGTGACTTTCTTGAAGGAAAGTGGCTCCCTCTTGATGCTGCTCGCATCGCGCCCGGCCAGGTCTACATGGTCCACGCCGATGCAGGCGGGTACGACACGCAGCACGGCTGGCATGATGGCTCGACGGCCCGGGTCGAACCGCTCTCCGCGCAGGCGAAGCAGACGGACCCCGACGCCTACGACGACGACGGGCTCTCGCGGACCAGCCGGTGGCAGACCATCGCCCAGCACACAGACGACGTCTGCCGTGAACTCGACGCCATTCTGAAACGCATGCGGATGAACGATCACGAGACCGCGGCGTTGCAGGTGGCCGCCCGCTACCACGACTGGGGTAAGGCCCATCCGGTCTTTCAGGACGCCGTCAAGGCCGAGAGCCGCCCGGCGGACATGGCGGCCTCCCGATTCGTCGCCAAGGCCCCCCGCAGTCGGCGAAACCAAGCGGGCACCGTTGCGGACCCCGGGTTCTGGACGCGCTACGCCCGAAAGCACTTCCGCCATGAACTCGCCTCAGCACTCGCGCTGTTGCAGAAGACCGTCCCATTCGCGAACACAGATCGTGACCTGGCCGCGTACCTCATCGCCGCCCACCACGGCAAGGTGCGCCTGTCGATCCGGTCGATGCCGAACGAGCCCAAGCCGCGCACCGCGGCCGGTCTGCCGCAGCAGCGCTTCGCCCGCGGCATCTGGGACGGCGACACGCTCCCCGCAACGGACCTCGGCGGCGGCGTGACCGCACCGGCCGTCACGCTCTCCCTTGAACCGATGGAACTCGGCCTCTGCGAGGCGCCGCCGTTTGTCGGAGCCGATGGTGTGGGCGAGCCAAGTTGGATCGAGCGCGTGCTGCGCTTGCGCAGCGCCATCGGCCCCTTCCGGCTGGCGTACCTTGAAGCACTCCTGCGGGCGGCCGACGAACGCGCGAGCGCGGGCGGGTGGGGGGGGGTGAGCGGGGCGGGAGCCGCAGCGAGCGGGAAGGGAGTCACCAATGGCTGACATCATCCTCAAGGGCTGCACGCCCGAACCACTGATGAACTATCTGAAGGCACTGGGCGTGCTGCGCCTGGTCGCCGAGGACCCTGAGCACGGCGATCCGAACGCCCGCGGGCGTTGGCAGAATGACGTCTTCGTGCTTAGCAGCCGATTGGATGAGAAGGGGCTGGAAGCGTTCTTTCTGGAGCACTATCGGCCGACGCCGCTTGTTGCTCCGTGGGGCGCACGCTCCGGCTTCTTCGACGGGTCACCCGAGAAGGCGGCCAGAGAAGCACTCTCGGCGATCGAGAAGTCGGATACCGAGAGGTTGGCCGGGTACAGGTCAGCGATCACTTCGGTTCGAAATCTGATGACAACCTTGGGTTTGGCGGAGAAACCGGAAGAAGACGCGAAGACCGAGTTCCTGCGCCAGTGCCGAGCGCATTTTCCGCAGGTGTTGGTCGCATGGATAGACGCCTGCTGCGTGCTGACCGGCGATGACAAGAAGTTCCCGCCGCTCCTCGGAACTGGTGGCAACGAAGGAAGTGGCAGCTACGTGTCGGGGTTCGCTCAACAAGTGGTCCAGTGCGTCATCGAGGGAAAGCACAGTGATGCTCTTGGCAACGCGTTGTTTGCACGTCTGGCAAGAGTTGATTCCGACCAGACGCCTGGCCATTTCTCGGGTCGTGCCTTGGGTGGTCCGAACGCGACCCAGGGATTTGAGGGCGCCGCAACGACCAATCCGTGGGACTACCTCCTTTGCCTGGAGGGAACATGCTTGTGGGCTTCCGGGGTGGTCCGCAGACTCGACCGTTCGGGCCGTGGCGTAGCCGCGTTTCCTTTCACGGTGACCGTCGTCGGGGCTGGATCGCCGGCCATGGCGGCGAACGATGACCGAAAGCCCAAGGAGTCAACACGACCGGTCGCCGAGTTGTGGTTGCCGCTCTGGAGTCGCGCACTCTCGACGGATGAACTCCAGCATCTCTTGAGCGAGGGCCGTGCCTCCGTCGGGACCCGCGCAGCGGAGAGCGGGACGGACATGGCAAGGGCGGCCGCGACACTCGGTGTGAATCGCGGCATTCGTGAGTTTGCCAGAACTTCCTTCTTGATGCGAAGCGGCCAAAGCTTTCTCTCGGTTCCTCTTGGGCGATTCCAAGTGGCTGACGATCGCTCCGACGCCTCGCTCCTCGGCGAGATTGACGCCTGGCTCGGCAGATTCCGCTCCGCATGCTCCGGCGACACCGTCCCCGCCCGCTTCAAAGCCGCGCTCCGCGCCATCGATTCGGCCGTCTTCGACTTCTGCTCACACGGCGGCCACACCCACTTCCAATCCATCCTCATCGCCCTCGGCGCGGCCGAGCGACAGTTGGCGACAGCCGAGCGATTCAGAGAGGAGAAGTTCCTCCGCCCGCTCGCGGGCTTGTCCGCGGCCTGGATCGACGCGGCCCGAGCGCCCGACAACGGCGAGTTTGAGATCGCCCTCGCGCTTGCTGGGCTTGACGACCCATCCCACGCCATCGGCCCACTTCGATCAAACCTCGAGCCCGTCGCGCTCTGGCGGAATGGCGACAGCAGAATCGGGGCGAAATGGGCCGAGGCGGACCGCGCCGTCGTCTGGAACAACGCCGACCTCTCCGCCGATCTTGCCGCGGCACTCGACCGCCGCCTGATGGACGGCGGGCGCAAGGGCTGTACCGACCTCCCCCTCGCCTCGCCCTCTGCCGCCTCACCCGCCAGCATCGCGGCCTTTCTCCGTGCGGAACTCGACGATCGAAAAATCAATGACCTCCTCTGGGGTCTGATGCTGATCGATCGTGCCTCCGCTCGTGGCTCCGCCCTTCCGGGCGGAGGTCCGGCACCACTCCCGCCCCTCTACACCTTGCTCAAACTCCTCTTCCTGCCCCGTACGCTCCTCGACGCTCGCGCCACCAACGGCACCCCGCGCTGGCGGCTCGCAAGCGCGCTCGAAAACGGCATCCGCATCCGCCCCGAGCCCGCGATCCTCGCACTCCTCCGCGCCGGGCGCGTCGGCGAAGCCGCGGCCATCGCCATGCGTCGCCTCCGCTCTTCCGGCCTCAGCCCTCTTCCCCATCGCCGCTCCGGCGGTCCATCAAGAGACAATGACTGGCGCGAGGTCCGCATGTCGGCCCGTGAAGGAACCCGCCTCGCCGCCGCGCTCCTCATCCCCATCCGTGCCGAGGCCGTCAACGCGCTCGTTCAACAGGCAACCCGCGCAGACACGTTCGATGAACCCTCTCCAGCATCGACATCCACCACCGAATAAGGAAACCACACCATGCCCCAATCTGCCTCCGCCATCGACTACGCCGCACTCGCGAGCGCACCCCGCCTGCTCATGGAGTGTGAACTCAAGCCCCTGCAGGGCGACCGCTTCCAGCCCACCGGCTTCGCCGACCTTGGACCAGCGCGCTACCAGCGCCCCGACGGGACGGAGATGCTCCTTGTCGAATCCGCCCAGTCGGTGGCGAACCGGTTGGAAGTGGCCATGTGCCAAGACGACAAGCGCACTCTCCTGCCGGACCTTGATGGACTTCCCTTTGTCAAGGGAACCCAGAACGGCGAGATGCTGACGGCTTCGTACCTCGAAGCGCACCGGCTGTCATCGCCCTATGTCCTCGACAAGAGATGGGCCGCCACGCTGGCGAATGAGATGGGCCTACGAGACAACTTCTCCCTCAATGAGCGCGCGATCAGCAGGACGCTCTTCAAATACGATCCCTCCACGCTCCTGCACGGCGTTTGGCTGAGTCTCAAGGAATACAAGGACGTGTTTTCCGGTGGCCGCGTCCGGGTGACACGGTCGCTCTCCGGTTTCATTGAAGCGGAGGGCGTCAGTCCCGCCGAACACGGCGGAACCAAGTTCGACAAGAACTTTGCTCGCACGGAGGAGGACGCGGATGCCACCACCGGGTACGGCACCTTGCCCTTCCACCGCTCCGACTTTGTCGCCGCGAAGACCACCGCGTACTTCAATCTCGACCTCGCGCTGCTCCGCGGCTACGGGCTTGATCCGAACGCCACCAATCTCTTGATCGCCTTGGCCCTCTTCAAGATCCAACGGTTCTTGAAGTCCGGCCTCCGCCTCCGCACTGCCTGCGATCTGGAGCCCACGGGCGGCGGATTGAAGGTCAAGCGTCCGGTCGGGTTTGCGATTCCCGATGACGACGCGCTGCTCAACGAGTGCAAGGCGCTCATCGCCAGGTGCAAAGCCGCGAGACTCTTCGCAGAGAGCCCCATCACCGAAGTGCGGTGGCAGCCGCCCAAGAACAAGCCGAAAGCCGACGAGCCCGAAGACACAGGCGCGGACGGGAACGACCAATGATCGCCATCACCCTCAACTTCCCCGCCGGTCGCTACCACGCCACGCCGTGGGGGCGGCACGTCAACGAAGGGGCCGTCGAATGGCCCCCTTCGCCCTGGCGACTCCTGCGCTCCCTCGTCGCCGTCTGGAAGCGCACGATCCCAGACGTCCCCGAGTCAGCCATGAAGCCGATCTTCGAAGCACTCGCGGCCACTCCGCCTCGCTTCATCCTCCCTCCCGCCTCCACCGGGCACACACGCCACTACATGCCGTGGGAAAAGGGCTGGCAGCCCGATGAACCCGTCAAGCGGACCAAAGTCTTCGACGCCTTCGTCGCGCTCGACCCCGACTCCCCGCTCGTCGCCTGTTGGCCCGATGCCGCGCTCGGCGAGACAGAGCGCAGCGTCCTCGCTCACCTCCTCGCCAACCTCAACTTCCTTGGCCGCGCCGAGTCTTGGTGCGAGGCACGCCTCCTCACCGCCGACCAAGCCGCTGCCGCCCTCGAAGACGGCACCCTCCACCACGCCGCGCCCCTCGACACAGACTCCTCCGCGGACCAGCAGCGCGAGTTCGAACTCGTCCGCACGCTCTGCCCTGACCCCATATCCGCATTCGCCTCTGACCACGTGACCGACCAGCGCGTGGAGACGATCGAGGTCATGGTCGCGACCAAGAACGGCACAAAGGCCAAGAAAGAAAAACGCACGGTCGCTGTCTCTGTCTACGACCCCAACTGGCATCTCTGTATAGAGACCCTCCGTCTCCACGACCAAAAATGGTCCGACCCACCCGGCAGCACCTGGGTCTCGTACACCCGTCCCCGCGGCTGCTTCGAGATCAAGCCCGCGCCTCGCAAAGCCCCCGCGCGCTCCAGCCCCCGCCCCGCGCCGCAGTTCTTCCGCTTTGCCCTTGATTCGACAGTGCTCCCGTCGGTCACAGATACGCTCGTCGTCGCCGAGTCCGCCCGTGCCGCGCTGATCCGCCGGCTCGTCGATGTTCGCGGCCGCCGCATCTACGGCCAAGCGTGGTCGCGCGACCTGCACAAGTCCGGCCAGCAGCCGGTGCCCCTCTCCGGCGCATTCACTGGCAAGGACGAGGCAGGCAACCCCGCCACCGGCCACCTCCACGCGTACTTCCTCCCCACCGATGAAGACCTCGATAGCCGCCTTGACCATCTGACCCTGTTCGCTCAGAGTGGCTTCGCGCCAGATGAGATCACCGCCCTCCAGCACCTGCGCGAGATCCGTGTGTACGGCCGTGCAGATGGCGAGCATCCCCTCCGTGCGATCCTCCTCAGTCAGGGGCTGCTCGATGGGTCCGCTGCTCCCCCGATAGAAGGATCACCTGTCGCCCGGTCATGTCTGTGGGTCTCTGTCACGCCGTATATCGCCACCCGCCACCCCAAGACCCGCGGCCCCTCCCGTGTTGATCTCCACGACTGCGCCGCCCGAAACGCCTTCCTCATTGCCGACCTCCGATCAAGGTTGGGCTCCGCCCGGCCGGATCTTGCCGATCTCCTCGCGCAGATGAAGATCGACCCACTGGCCAGCACATCGGCCCCTGCCGGCCGAACCCCCTTCCGCCGACCCCTCGAGTTCCGCCGCAGTCGAAGGAAACCCGGCGACGACGGTGGTGCCCGCATTGCGGGCGGCTTTCGCATCACGTTCCCACACCCCGTGGCCGGTCCCCTCTGTGTCGGCCATTCATCCCACTTTGGCATGGGCCTCTTTCTCCCCGCAACCTGACCCTCCCCAGCACGTTGAACCTTGCCAGCCCCAGCCCCGGAACCTCGTTCCGGCCCCCCTCTTTCCCAAGTCCATACTCGGCCTCGAACCCACCTCCGCCGCGAGTGCGAAGGTGGTGAAGGGGGTCCCCGGCCACGCTCGCGGGCTCACAAACAGCCGCCAGAAAGCCATTTACACCCATGCCCCCCCGGAAAAGCCATCTTCACACACCCCCAAACCCCGTCACGCTCGCAAACGCGTACGTAACTGATCCTCCTCCCAGCACTTGCCCGGGAGGCCCCCTCCGCGGCTCACAAGCCGCGGCCCCATTGAAGCCCGATTCGGGTCAAGAGCAAGGTGCCACTGCCGGGCCCTCCGCGGCTCACAAGCCGCGGCCCCATTGAAGCTGTGCCGCTCGGGCATCTCGCGTGCGGGCGCGGACCCTCCGCGGCTCACAAGCCGCGGCCCCATTGAAGCCCATTCCCGCCGTGGAGTTCGGCGGGTCCGGTCGCGCCCTCCGCGGCTCACAAGCCGCGGCCCCATTGAAGCCCGCCGGTGCGGTCATATTGCCCGTGGTCATCGACCCCTCCGCGGCTCACAAGCCGCGGCCCCATTGAAGCACCGATACCCGATATGGATGTACGCACATCGGGTCACCCTCCGCGGCCCACAAGCCGCGGCCCCATTGAAGCCATCGTCAGCGTGTCGCGGAAGGCCGCGGCCGTCCGCCCTCCGCGGCTCACAAGCCGCGGCCCCATTGAAGCGTCGTATTCGTCATGTTCAGGTCTCCAGTTCGGGCCCCCTCCGCGGCTCACAAGCCGCGGCCCCATTGAAGCGATACCTTCACAGTTGCCACCGCCGTAGACCACGCCCCTCCGCGGCTCACAAGCCGCGGCCCCATTGAAGCCGTTCGTGGGTCCGCCGGACGTTCGCCACGACGGCCCCTCCGCGGCTCACAAGCCGCGGCCCCATTGAAGCCCAGCGGTGGACGATGACGGCCTGATCGGATTCGACCCTCCGCGGCTCACAAGCCGCGGCTCCATTGAAGCCGGATGA
>JBQTIJ010000261.1:0-6094 GCA_052388255.1 Phycisphaerales bacterium | reverse complement strand
CGTCCTCGCGGGCGCAGCGCCACCCGTGGAACCGGACGGGGTATTTTGGGCCTGCCCCGGAGGGGCAGAGGCATCTCCCCCCCGCGTGCCGTCAACCGTGCCCGGTCAGTCTCCTCCGCCCCTGCCGGGGCGGGACGGTGATGCGCCGAGGTTCCACGGGTTGCGCTGCGCTCCACCCGTGGCTACATTCCGACGCCCCGCTGGGGCGTTCAAGGCCGTCGATGCGGGGAAGGCGGAGCATTACGTCCTGCGCTGTCTGAGCAGGCGCGGGGAGGAGGGGGTCTGGTCGGAGGTATGTGCGGCGGCGGATCGGCGAAGGTGCGACCTGCTTCTCTGTTCTGTACCCGTCGCAACGAAAGCCGCCGCCCACGCCACTCAGGGGTCCTGATCCTGCGCCTTGTCCAGCACATGCTCCGCAACGAGGATGGGGACGTTGCCCGCGATGCCGAGGGCGATGGCGTCGGAGGGGCGTGAGTCGATGTTGATCAGAGCGCCCGCGGCGTTGCGGACGTTGAGCTGGGCGAAGAAGGTGTGGTCGGAGAGGTCGTTGATGGTGATGGACTCGAGGCGGGCGCCGAGGGCGGCGATGACGCTGGCGAGGAGGTCGTGGGTCTGGGGGCGCTTGATCTGGATGCCCTTGAGGCGGCGCTCGATGGCCTGGGCCTCGGGGAGGCCGATGACGATGGGGAAGGCGCGGCCGCCTTCCACCTGGGAGAAGGTGGGGTTGCCGTCGGCATCCTCTGAGGGCGCGACCTCGCGCAGCTCGATGAGCTGATAGTCCTGAAGTTCCTTGATCAGGATGCGCGCCAGTTCCATTCGCACGGCCATGGGGTGAGGGTGCCTCCGGTGGGCAGTGTGTGCGGCCTGCGGGGCAGAGTCAATGTACACGCTGCTGCGCCCGCGCGGGTGGGGGAACACCACCTCGCCGTGGCACTACCCTTGGTCTTCCATGGCGTCATCGGTCCATCTGCGCTTCCGGCTCTCGTCGCCGGACCACACCGACACCGTCGGCTATGCCCTCGGTCGGCTGATGCGCGCGGGGGATGTGCTGGCACTTGATGGGGACCTTGGTGCGGGCAAGACGACGCTCATCCGGGGGATCGCCGCGGGGCTGGGGCTGGATCCACGGCAGGTGAGCAGCCCCACATTTGTGTTGATCGCGCGGTATGACGCCGCGGCGCACGCGGGCGTGCCCGCAACGCCGCTTGTACATGCGGATGCCTACCGGCTTTCGGGAGCGGATGATCTTGAGAGTGCGGGGTGGGCGGCGGCGCTCGGGACCGAGCAGGGGGCGACGAGTGATGCGGTGGCGTGTGTGGAGTGGGCGAGCAAAGTGGCGGCTCTCTTGGGGCCGGGTGCTGCGCGGGCGAACCTTGAGCACATCGGGCCAACCGAACGGGGGCTTGCGCTCTCGTGCCCCATCGAGTGGACGGGGCGGTTGCCGGCGTTTGTGGGGCTGCGCGGGCTTGCGGGGAGGACCGATGCCGCGCCGTGCCCCACCTGCGGCAAGACGACCCCGCCCGACCATCCCCTTGTGCCGTTCTGCTCAGCCCGATGCCGCGATGCGGATCTTGGGCGCTGGCTCAGCGGGCAGTATGTCGTCTCGCGTGAGCTTCAGGAGGATGACCTTTCGGCGCCGTCGGATGAGCGTGGGTGAGACAAGGGGGGGGCGGCCCGCTTGCACCCCAGCCAATTCCCTGACAGCTTTCCGCTTGAGGAGGGGCACCCTCCGGCAAGATCCTGACGTACACCCCGCCGTGCGCGCATCCCAGCATTGAACGTTCCCCGGTTTCCGCTGACTCCTTCTTGATCAGGGCCACTTCCATGTTCACTCACCGGATTTCGTCGTGTGTTACTGTTGCTCTTGCCGCGGGCGCGGCGTGGACTCTGCCTGTCTCCACGGCGAGCGCCCAGGAAGTTGAGACGCGGCAGATGGTGATCGTGGGGGGCGCGGGTGACGACGGGGAAGTGGTGTTTGATTCGATGGACTTTGGCGACGGCGGCATGATGATGTTCGGGGGCGAGGCGGGCGAGATGATCGCGGGGCTCCCGGGCATGCTGGGTGGTGCGGGTTCGACGGCCTTCCCCATCAGCGGGGCGGACGTAGATCAGTACGGCCGCATCCTGCGATTTGGGGCGGAGCAGATCGAGGCGGCGAAGACGCTGCTCGATGGGTACATGGCGAGCTACAAGACGAAGTCGGAGGCGCACCGCGCCAAGGTGAACGCCATCCGCGAAGAGGCGAAGGAGAACGAGGATCGGGGGGCGCTGAAGAAGATGTCCCCGCTGATGGCGGAGATGCGGACGGAGCGCGAGAACACGGAGAACGCATTCATCAATGACTTCAAGGCCGTGGCCACGGCGGATCAACTGGCGCGGTGGGAGAAGGTCGAAATGTTCCGGCGGCGGGGCAAGTCGCTGCGCAGCGGAGGTGGGTTCCTGAACCCGTTCTCGCCCGCGGGCGACAAGGTGGACCTCGTGAAGATGTACACAGCGCTTGAGGCGCCGGAGGGCGTGCAGCGGCGGGTTGATCCGATCCTCGATGCGTATGAACTCGACATTGATGCCAAGCTGAAGGCGCGGGCCGACATTCAGAAGCGGCAGCGCGAGGCGATGCGCGACGCCGCGAAGGCGCGAGACTTCAGCGGGATGATGAAGTTCGAGGAGGAGCAGTACGAACTCTCCCTCAAACTGCGGGACGCGAACCGGAGCGCGGTGCGCTCGCTGAAGGATGCGCTGCCCCCGGACCTGGCGGCCAAGCTTGACGGCGAGTTCCGCAAGGCCTGCTACCCCCAGATCCACCGGGTGCGATACGCCGCGAAGGCCTTGGGCGCTGCCGAGAAGTTCGAGGATCTCTCCGAGGCGCAGCGGAAGGAACTGGTTGATATCCGCAGCACATACATGCGCGAAGCCGACCTCATCAACCGCCGGAACGAGGAGGCCCAGGACAAGAAGCAGCTTGCGGACCGGGCCAAGCATTCGGCGGCGATCAATGGCGGCGAGGAAGGCATGACCTTCAACATGACCCTTGACGGGACCGAGACCGATCCTGAACTGGAGGCGGTGCGCAAGCAGCGGCGCGAACTTGAGGACCGAACGGTGAACGCGCTGAACGGGGTGCTAACCACCGAGCAGCGCGAGCGCCTGCCGGCCCGCCCGGGGACCGATGCTGAGCCGGGCCAGGGTGGTCCGGGCAACATGCGCATTCGCTCCACCGGTGGGCAGAAGATCGAGATTCGCTGAGGGCGCGACGTGGCGCGACGCGACTTGGCGCGGCGCTGTATGGTGCAACGCACTCGACGGCAGCGGCGCGAGCCAAGGGCTTCTGCGCCGTGGTGTCGCCGCGCGCCGGCCAATGACCATCCCCAAACAAAGAAGCCCCGCCGCTGTGGGCGACAGCGGCGGGGCAGAGAAGAAGCGACCTCCCAGACCATCGCCGCTGGATGCGGGGCCGCTGGGGGAGTGGCCCGACACCTTCGCCGCGACGTCTGGAGGACGTCGCCTGTGTGGTGCATAGTCCCTCGCGTGTGGCGCGAGCGGGGCGGCCAGACAATCGCACAGAGGGGGTGATCCCCTGCCATGCGCGCCTACCGCCACTCTATCTAAGCGAAACTCCGCATCGGGTCGGATGCCAATTCTCGCATTTCTATGAAGTTTTTTGGAAGGTCTCTGTACGGAGATTGCGCTGGGGGAACCATCTGCACCCACTCATATCCTCTCGTCGTTCGGGCCTCTGCGGAGTACACCATGTCGCTGCGAATTCGACCTTCTCACCTTGCCGTTTTCGCCGCCCTCAGTGGCGCCGCCCTGGCCGCGCCCGCGCTCGGGTGGGACGCGGCCGGACACCGCGCCATCACGTGGCTCGCGCTCGACGGGCTTGATCCTGCCGCGCCGGCGTATCTGAAGGACGAGGCCCGCCGGCATGCGACTGGTTGGCAAGCGGCGGAGGCCGACCGCTGGCGGAACATCAAGGCCCCGCTCTACCTGGCCCACGAGAACAACCCGGATCATTACATAGACGTTGAGGACCTTGTCCCCTTTGGCCTCACGCTGGCGACGGTGCCGAAGCTCCGCTATCAGTATGTCGCCGTCATGGCGGTGCAGCGTCATGAGCACCCCAAGGGACCCGACGGCAAGAGCCAGCCCTACAACCCCAAACTTGATCCGGCCGGGCAGCAGGAGTGGCCGGGGTTTCTGCCCCATGCCATTGTGGAGCAGCACGCCAAACTCGTCAGCACCTTCAAGACCTTGCGCACTCTCGAGAAACTTGCCGACCCCGCCCGGGCCCCGCAACTGGAGATGACGCGCACCAACGTCATGACCCTGATGGGGACGCTGGCGCACTTTGTGGGCGACGCGGCCCAGCCCCTGCACACCACAACCCATCACCATGGATGGGTCGGCGACAACCCCCACGGCTACACCGTCGATCGTGGCTTTCACTCGTACATTGATGGAACGATCCTGAATATCCACGGGCTCAACTACCACACGCTCAAGCCCGGGCAGACCTACACCCGCGAGGTCGGGGGGACGGACCCTTGGGAGGCCGTGATCGCCCACATCGAGCGGTCGTATGACAAGGTCGTCCCGCTGTATGAACTCAAGAAGTCCGGCGAGCTCACGCGTGATGAAGGAAAGGCCTTCATCGCCGAGCGCCTGCACGATGCCGCGGCCACGCTTGCCGCGCTCTACAACAGCGCCTGGAAACTGAGCGAGCCGACCGAGCAGGAGGTCAAGGACTTCCTCCGCTATGACGGGTTCAAGCCGTCGGAACTCCCGCCGCCAGCGCCAGCAACCGTCCCCGCTGCGAAGCCCCCGGCCGATTCTCGATAAGAGGACGGGCCAGATCGCATTGGGCGGGTGCGAGGAAATCGCGCACAGGAAAGGTGACTCTTCGGGGGAAGAGGGCAAGACTCAGGCGGCGTGGCGCGGGCACGCGGCTTGTGGCCGCGGCGCGGGCGGTGATGCGGGCGGCTGAGCGGGCGCGTGTCGCGCCTGGGTGGAGCGAAGATGAACCCGGTGGTGGCGCTGATCGAGCCGGAGGTGCTGGAACTCCTCGAAGCGGGGAAGTACGCCGAGCTGCGCGATGCGCTGCACACGCTGCCGCCGGCGGACGTGGCGGACATTCTGGCGGACATCGATCCGGAGAAGGCGGCGATCGCCTTTCGCTTTCTGCCGCGGGACGACGGGGCCGAGGTGTTCTCGTACCTCGCGGCGGTGGTGCAAGAGGAACTGATCCGGCGGCTGGGCGAGGCGGGGGCGCTGCGCATCGTGGAGGCGATGGAGCCGGACGACCGGGTGAAACTACTTGATGAACTGCCGGGCCCGGTGGCGGCGCGGATCGTGGCGAACCTGCCGCCGGAGGATCGCAAGGCGACGCAGGCGATCCTGGGGTACCCGGTCCGAAGCGTGGGCCGGCTGATGACGCCGGACTATGTGGTGGTGCGGCGCGACTGGACAGTGGCGCGGTCGCTCGAACACATTCGCCGCTTCGGGCGCGATGCGGAGACGATCAATGTTGTGTACGTGGTGGACGAAGGGGGCGTGCTGATCGACGATGTGCGGCTGCGGGCCCTGATCATGGCGGACCCTGACGCGACGGTCGAATCGCTGATGAACGGGCAGTTTGTGACGCTCAAGGCCGACCAGCCGCAGGAAGAGGCCGTGGCGATTCTGGCCAAGTATGACCGCGTGGCCCTGCCGGTGACCGATTCGCGGGGTTCGCTGCTGGGGATCGTGACGCACGACGACGTGGCGGACGTGGCCCAGCAGGAGGCGACGGAGGACATTCAGAAGATGGGCGGGACGGAGGCACTCGACGAGCCGTACATCACGATCGCGCTGCCGCGGCTGGTGCGCAAGCGGGTGACGTGGCTGGCGGTGCTGTTTGTGGGCTCCATGTTCACGCAGACGGCGATGGCGGGCTTCGAGCATGAACTGGAACGGCAGGCGGTGCTGAGCACCTTTGTGCCGCTGATCGTTTCGAGCGGAGGGAACTCGGGTTCACAGGCGACGTCGCTCATCATCCGGGCGATCGCGGTGGGTGAGATCACGCTCGCGGATTGGTGGCGGGTGCTGCGGCGCGAACTGG
>JBQTIJ010000260.1:0-1634 GCA_052388255.1 Phycisphaerales bacterium | reverse complement strand
CACCAAGGTCACCACGCCGGCGAGCATGGGTGAGGCCTGGCTGGTGCCGTGCATGGTGACCGTCCCGCCGCTGGGGCCCGCACCAGTGATCGGCGCGCCCGGGGCAAAGTACGTGGGGATCGTCGTGCTGCGCTGCGAGAAGGGCGTCAGCCGACCGGCCCCGATGCTGTTCGCCCGCGCACCTCCGCCATAGGTGAACCCGCCCGTGCCCCCCGCATAGACCGCGCCGACGGCGAGCACATTCGGGTCGGCCGCCGGATAGCTCGCGCCCTGCTGCGAGCCAAAGTCAAAGAACGAGTTGCCCGCCGCGGCGACGGTGACGATGTTCTGCATCGCAAGGGCCGCGAGTTCATCGCCAATGCCGTAACGCTGCTGCTGCATTGTGTAGTTGGAACTATCGCCCAGCGAGAGGTTGACCGAAGCAACGTTGAAGCGGGCCGCGTTGGCGATCACCCACTGCAGGGCCCGCTCGATCGTCCCGAAACTGCCGCCGCCGTTGTCGCCGAAGACCTTCAGGACGATCAGATTGGAGCCGGGCGCGATGCCGGGATAAAGGGCATCCGACGAGCCCACGATGCTGGCCACGTTCGAGCCGTGGCCGTTCCGGTCACTCGCGTCGGCATCGTTGTCCGCGAAGTCATACTGGTACACGATCCGGTCGGCCACGCCATTGCCGTCAGCATCGGGCCCGAAGAACGGATGGTCAAGATCGATGCCCGTGTCGAGAATGACCGTTGAGAACCCCGACCCGGTGATGGACCGAAACCGGGCATCGCTGCTGAATCGATCCAGCCCGATGAGCGATCGCGCCGCCGCCGTCCCCGGCGAAGCGTTCGCAAACGCATCGAAGAGGTTCACGCCCGAAGAGAAGGGTGCCTGAAGGGTGGCGGATGATCCCGTGGTCGTGACGCCAAGCGTCGAGAAAAGCGACGGCTCCGGCCCGAACGCCGCGAACGCCATCATCTGGCGCGGCTCGAGCAGTTCAACCGGCTGGGGCGGCGAGCAGAAGCCGCTCGAGAGCCGGCCGGGGCGAATGCCATCGCGTGAAGTAGTCGTCAAGTGAACCTCCAGAGACCGGTTGCGGGAGTGCGGACCGGGTCTTTGGATGGCGCGCCCGACACGGAGCGGGCGCAGGGCCTGACAACCCACTGTGCATTGCCTCCACGAGAAAGGCCACCGCCGGGGCTTGGCGATACTTAAAGGCGTCCTTCCGTCTCCCTCAAAGTCCGCACGCTTTTCCCAGCCGGTTCAGCCGGGCGGGGCCGGGTTTGCGGCCAGCGGAACAACCCTGACGAGCGGTCGCAGCTTCTCCATCATCTTGGGGCCAATGCCCCGGACCCGGTCGAGTTGCTCGACCGTCCGGTAAGCGCCGTTGATCCGGCGGTCTTCCATGATCCGAGTGGCGAGCGCAGGGCCGATCCCGGGGAGGGATTCGAGCTCGGCCTGGTTCGCGCTGTTGAGATCGATCAGTGCAGCGATCGTGGGAGGAGGCACTTTGGCTGCGGGCGCGTCCCTTGGGGCCTCACTCTCATCCGCGCCTGCCACGGTCGTCGAGGGGGTGGACGCCGAGAACACGGGCCGAAACGACGGCCCAAGCAGCGTGCGCGCGATGCCGATCGTGGCGATGATCCCCA
>JBQTIJ010000259.1:0-5841 GCA_052388255.1 Phycisphaerales bacterium | reverse complement strand
GCCCGCCGCCGTGACCGAGTCCGCCACCCCCGCCGCCGTCCCCGCGCCCGTCGAGGCCTTTCGCGCCCACGTCAGCGGCATCCTCCGCCGCGCTGCCGACCAGCGCGCCCAGGCCCGCGTCATCGGTGAGATCGACGGCAACCCCATCAACGGCTACCTCACCGTTGGCGAGTCCATCGGTGGCTTCACCCTTGTTGCCATCGGCGACGACAACCGAAGCGTCGTCTTCCACGGCTACGGCTACGCCATCCAGGTCGGCCTTGACCAGTCGGTCCCCGCTCTCAAGACGCCTCTCAAGTCCCGGTAACACCGTTATCCCGACCTCGCCCGCATAGATGTCACCACTTCCAGCGCCGGAACTCCTCGCACGCTTCAGCAACGCACACGCCGGTCCGATGCTCTCTCCGTCGTTTCATGCACGCCCCAAATGAGGAGCCGGTTCCCATGACTCTCAGCCCAAACATCCGCCGTGGTTTCTCGCTGATCGAACTCGTCATCGTCGTCGTGATCATCGGCATCATCGCCGCGATCGCGATCCCCCGCATGAGCCGCGGCGCGGCCGGCGCGGCCGATGCCTCCCTCCAGTCTTCGCTCCAGACCCTGCGTGGCGGGATTGATCTCTACTACACCGAGCACGGCAACACCTACCCCGCCGCCGCCACCATCGCCGATCAGCTCACGCTCTTCTCTGATGATGCCGGCGCCACCAGCGCCACCAAGACCGCCACCCACATCTTCGGCCCCTATCTCGCCAAGGTCCCCGCCCTTCCCGTCAACGCCGCCAAGAAGGGCAAGAGCGGCATCGCCGCCGCCGACGGTGCCAACATCGGTTGGATCTACGTTGAGGCCACCGGCACCATCAAGGCCAACACCACCGCGACCGAGAAAGACGCCCGCGAACGCCTCTACTCCGATTATTGATCCATCCACTTTCCCCGCTGGAGGCAGAGCATGAAGCGTGAGCGCGTGCATGGACGCACCGGCCTCGGCCCTCACGCCTTCAGCATCGTGGAGATTCTGATCGTCGTGGCGGCGATCGGCGCACTCGCGCTGATCGCCGTCCCGCGTTTTGGACACGCCGCCCAGCGCTACCGCCTTGAACTCGCCGCACGCCGTGTCGTCGCCGATATCGACCGCCTCCGCGAGTCCGCCCGCGCCGCCAGCGCCTCCCGAACCATGATCCTCGACACCGACGAGAACGCCTACACCCTCACCGAGGCCCGCGACCTCGACGGCCAGACCACCGCCACCGCCGTCAACCTCGCCGCCGAGCCCTACTCCGTCCGCCTCCTCGCTCCTGACTTCGGCGGCGTCTCCAAGATCATCTTCGATGGCCACGGCCGGCCGAACAGCGGCGGCTCCGTCGCCCTCCTTGCCGGCACCTTCGCGGTCTATATCGAACTCAACGCCAACACCGGCCGTTCCTCTTGGCGCTTCGCGACCCTCGCGGAACTCACAGGCCTCACCGAAGAGGCCCGCAAGAAATGAGCCGCCGCGCCTTCACCCTCGTCGAGATGGCCGTCACCCTCGCTGTGACCGGCCTCCTCACCGTCGCGCTCGGTGCCGCCCTTTCCGCCGCCTCCCGCGTGGCCCCCAAGGACTCCTCCACGCCCACCGTCCGCACCTCCGGCCGCGTCCTTGAGCGCCTCGCCTCCGAACTCGCCTTCGCCCAGGCCTTCACTGTTCTCGGGAGCGATCAGGTGACCTTCACCGTCGCCGACCGCGACGGCGATGACACGCAGGAAAAAATGCTGATCGCCCTCAGCGACCCCGATGCCGCGGGCCGCCGGTCCGTCACCCTCTCCATGAACGGTGCCGACCCTGAGCCCCTCGGCGTCGCCTCCCTCTTCGCGCTCTCGTACGCCACCGCCACCGTCACCGAGGCCGTCCCCGCCGGCAGCAGCACCACCGAGTCCACACTCCTCCGTGTCGGTCAAAGCGGCGCGGAGGACACCCCCATCTCCGCCACCTACTCCGTCGGCCAGGCCTTCCTCCCCGCGCTCCCCGACTCCGCCACAAGCTGGGCCATCACCCGCATCGTTGTGGCCCTCGGCCAATCCGGAGCGGTCGATGGCTCAGTCACCCTCAGCATCCAGCGCCGCAACGCCTCCGGCCTTCCCGCCGGCATCCATCTTGACAAGGTCGTCATCAGCGAATCAGAACTCCGCGACAAGACCCTCCCCTTCGAGTGGATCCTCTCTTCCCCCATCTCCTTCGGCCCCACGGAGGGCGCCTGCATCGTCCTCGCACACACCTCCGGCGCCATCTCCGCCGAAACCCTCGTCACCCCCGGTTCTCCCTCGCGCAACGCCGCCTTTCTCTTCTCGGCCGACGGCGGCGCCACCTTCAAGGCCGATGAGGGCCTCGCTCTTTCCGGCGGCGTCTTCGGCACCGTCACCGCCCCCGCCAACTCCACCGTCTCCCGCACCTACCTCGATGCCATCAACATCCGCTTCCGCGCTGGCAACGGCGCTGCCTCGAGCGCCACCACCACCGTCCGCGTCCTCAACCGCCCGGAGATCGATCCGTAATGCGCCGTGCCTTCACACTCGTTGAGGTCGCGCTCTCCACCGTCATCGTCGCTGGCCTGCTCGTCGCCGCGCTCACCGTCGCAGGCCGCATCGCCGTCTCGCGCCGCGCCGCCCAGGACGCCGCCCGGGCCCATGCCCTCGCCCATCAACTCATGGACGAGATCCTCACCTTCCCCTACTCCAGCAGCGCCGATGGCACCCTCTCCGCTGGCCCCTCCGCCGCCGAGGTCCTCGCCGGCCGCGCCGGATACAGCGAGATCGGTGACTTCGCCGGCCTCATCGACAGCCCCATCGTCGACCGCGCCGACAACCGCATCGAAGGTGCAGGCGGACTCCGCCGGACCGTCGCCGTCTCCTTCGCCGAGCCCGCGACCCCCTCCGTCAAAAGCAACACGGAAACCGGTTGCGTCAGAATCACCGTCAGCATCGCCCGATCGACCGCGCCCACCATCCCCATCGCCTCCATCACCTCCTTCCGCACCCGCGGCTGGGACGTCGCCCACCAGCGCCTCGGCACTGGCTCTCAGGGCCTCGTCGGCACCGTTGTCAGCACCGTCACCGGCCTCCTCGGAGGCAAATGAATGAACCTCCCCCGCCAATCCCGGCGCGGCGCCGTGTATCTGCTCGTCATCATGACGACCGCCCTGGTCGTCGCCATGGCCCTCGGTGGTGCGCTCGTCGATCGCAGCGAGCGCCGCGCCCGCGAGATCGAGCTTCAAGCAGCCCGCGCCCGCGACCTTGCCCAATCCGCCGTGGACATCGGCCTTCAGCGCATCTTCGCCGATTCCGCCTGGAGAACCAATCTCCCCGCCAACGGTCAATGGATGACCGACCAGCTCATCGGCTCCGCCAATCAGGGCACCCTCACCCTCGTCGCCTCTGATCCTGCCGACGGCTCCATCACCAACGACCCCGACGATGGTCTTCTCCTTCGCGGCTCTGGCGCCCTCGGCGAAGCCCGCCAGACCATCGAGGTCCTCCTCGAAGCCCGCTACTCCCCCATGCCCTGCATCACCGGTGCCCTTCACTCCGGTGGCGCCCTCTCTTTCTCCACCGGTTCCCGGGTCGATTCCGCCCTCACCCTTTCGACCAACAGCGGCGCCACCGCCGTCCTCGCAATCGTCACCGCCCCCGTTGAGGCCGCCTCCACCATCCTCGGTGCCACCTTCACGGGCGGCATCTCCGCCCTCGCCGGCACCCGCGCCATCCCGGATCAGACCGTCGCCTCCACATACGAAGGTGAGGCGACGACGATCCCCTTCATGTCCATTCCCGCCGCCGCCATCCGCCGCGTGGTCCTCTCCCCCCAGAGCAACCCTTACGGCAGCGGCAACCCCGCAGGGGTTTATCTCATCGACTGCGGCGGCTCGGACCTCACCATCCGCGATTGCCGCATCGTCGGCACTCTCATCATCCGCAACGCCGGCGCCGGCAGTGTCATCACCGGCAGCGTCCACTGGGAACCAGCCCAGCCCGGATACCCCGCCCTCATCATGACCCGCGGCAACCTCCGCATCAACACTTCCGCGAGCGCCCTGAGCGAGGCGACCATCACCACCAACCTCAACCCCGTCGGCACGCCCTTCCGAGGCGTCAGCGATGCCGACACTCTCGACAGCTACCCAAGCACACTCCGAGGTCTCTTCTACACCACCGGCACACTCGCCGTCTCCGGCACCGTCACGCTTCAGGGTGCGATCGTCTCCCTCGGGGCCGCATCCATCTCCGCCTCCGCCACCCTCACCGTCACCAAAGACCAAGCCCTTGAGTCCACGCCCCCCGTCGGCTTCCGCACCGGCCCCGTCATGGTGACAGCCCCCGGCACCTGGCGCCGGATTGTCGAGTAAGCCCACGCCACTCGCCGCCCATCAGGTGAGCACGACATACAGCGCGTGCAGCAACCCGGGCACAAAGAACAGCAGCGTCAGCACGATGTTCAGGATCAGGGCTCCCCCGATCCCCTTCTTCAGCCCCACCGCGAGCGGCGGAAGCAAGATGGCGATGATGACCAGCAGAAGTTTGTTCGTGTCCATGTTCAAGCTCCGCTCAGGCCACGTCCCCGCGCACCCGCAGCGCAGTTCACGCAGCCCACGCTCCACCTATCGGTCATTCGCACTTCACCACAGCACCCGCACCCGGATCGTCTCCGGCAGCCCCCGTAGCCCCTCGAGCATCGCCCGCCCCTGCGCTGATGGATCGATGTCCAGCACAACATACCCCACCTCCGCCCGCGTCTGGAGGTACTCCCCGTTGATGTTCACCCCAAGGTCCGCGATCACCTTGTGCATCTTCTGAAGCACCCCCGGCACATTCCGGTGCAGGTGCAGAATCCGGTGCTGTCGCCCCTTCCCGCCCCCCGGTTCCTGCTCCGGCAGGTCCACCTCCGGCAGGTTCACCGATCCGCTCGTTGAACCCCGGTTGATGAACGCCAGCATCTTCGCCGAAACATCGAGCGCGATGCTCTCCTGCGCCTCCTCCGTGCTCCCGCCCACATGCGGCGTCAGAATCACATTCGAAAGCCCCTGCACCTCGCTCGTGAACCGCTCCCCCTTCCCCGTCGGCTCCTCCGGAAACACATCGAGCGCGGCCCCCCCAAGATGCCCGCTCCGGATCCCCTCCGCCAGCGCCACGACATCCACCACGCTCCCCCGCGCGTTGTTGATCACAAAAGCACCCGCCCGCATCGCCCGCACCTGCGACCGGCCGATCATCCCTTCCGTCCCCGCCGTCGCCGGCACATGCAGCGTCACTACGTCCGCCGCCTTCAGCAGTTCCTCAAGCGACCGGCACGCCCGCGCATTCCCCAGCGGCAACTTCCGCGCCGTGTCAAAGAACACCACCCGCATCCCCAGTGATTCCGCCAGCACGCTCACCTGTGAGCCGATGTGCCCATACCCCACGATCCCGATCGTCCGCCCCCGCACCTCATGGGCCCCCGCCGCGGATTTGTCCCACACCCCACGGTGTACCGCCGCCGATTGATCTGTCAGCCGCCGGTGCAGCGCGATCACCTCCGCGATCGTCAGTTCCGCAACGCTCCGCGTGTTGCTGAACGGCGCATTGAACACCGCCACCCCCGCGCCCCGCGCTGCCGAGAGATCCACCTGATTCGTCCCGATGCAGAAGCACCCCGCCGCCAGCAGCCGCGGTGCACCCGCCAGCACACCCGCCGAGAGCATCGTCCGGCTCCGGATCCCCACCACGTGGGCATCGCCAACTGCCCGCGCCAGCGCGCTCCCCTCCAGCGACTTCTCGTGCGCCGTCACCGCAAACCCCTCGGCCTCGAGCGCTTCCCGCGCCGCCCCGTGGA
>JBQTIJ010000258.1:0-15926 GCA_052388255.1 Phycisphaerales bacterium | reverse complement strand
GGATGAAGCGCGAGATCCAGCCCGTGCTCGCGAGCATCTTTGAAATGCGCGACCACACCCCCGCGGAATCCGCCCATCCCGGGGCCCGCGAGCATCAGGAACGGCTGGGGGCGATGATCAACCTCCTGCAGCTCTTTGAACAACTCGGCGAGAAGTTCGTCGAGTGGCCGACCGAGCACCTTGTGGGCACCGCCGAGGTGCTCGCCGGGGGGAGCGCAGGTGGAACCGGCGGGGCGGACGGCGGAAGGGCAGGTCGGGCATGAGCGAACCCGCGGCCATGATCGCGCCGAGTGCCGGGTGCGCCCCCCACGAGGCCGACCGGCCCAGCCGCGGCTGCGTGGTCGCCTCGCGCCTCGCGGGTGAGGTGCGGATCACTTGGGAAGTCCGGGTCGCCAGCGGCCCCGGGCGGGTGGCCATCGTCATTTCGTTTGAAGGGGTCGGCGAAGAGGCAAGGGTGGAGCACACCCGCGCGGAGCTTCACGGGCTCATGCCGGGCGCGGCCCCGCTCATGGTTCTTGAATGGACAGGCGTCGGGGGCGTCCGGCAGGAGGGCGACCTTCTGAACCTTGATGTGCCCGGTGCCGTGGCGTGTTCGGTCCGGATGCCGGGCAGAACCGCCGGGGCGGTCGAGGAGAGAGCGCTCCGCTACGCACGGTCGCCGCTGCTCGAGCGATTTGGGGTCTTGGGGGGGTGTGCCGAGGCGCCGACGGTTGAGGTACGCTGCCCGGAGTGAAGGGCGGACGCGCGACGCGAGAATCGGGTACGCTTGACCACGTCATTCGCGGGGCGGCCATGTGGGCTGTGCTCTCGGGTGGGGCGGGGTTGCCGTTCGAGCGAAAGCCGCCGGGCGGCGTTGCAGCACGATCATGGCCAAGAGCGGATCAAAGAGCGGTAAGGCGAGCGACCAGCCGACGGTCGCGGTGCTTGGTGTCGGACAGATGGGGCTGGTGTGCGCGTCGATCCTCGTAGACGAGGACCGCGTGGTGGCCCGCGGCGGCCCGCCCCCAGTCCTGCCCCGGGTGCTGATGTGGGGGCACAGCGCGCAGGAAGTGGGCGACCTGATGCAGTCAGGGAAGACCGATCGGCTCCCCGGCTTTCATTTGCCTGAGGATGTCCGGCTGGTCATCAAGGATGGGGACGCGATGGTGGGCGCGTCGCTGATCATCTGCGCGATCCCTGTGCAGTTCATCCGCTCGGTCTTTGACCGCTTGAAGCCCCACATTCCGGCCGGTGTGCCGATCGTGAGCGTGAGCAAGGGGATTGAGAACACCACTCTGCGGCGGCCGACCCAGGTAATCGCCGAGGCCCTTGCAGACGACCCGGACAAGCCCGCGCGGCCGCTGGGTGCGCTCTCCGGGCCGACCATCGCCAGCGAACTGGCCCGCTGCCTGCCCGCGACGATGGTGGCGGCATGCGAGGATGAGGGTCTTCGGACGCGGGTGCAGCAGCTCTTCACCACGCGCTGGCTGCGGATCTACCCGAGCGCGGACGTGCTGGGGGTTGAGCTCGCGGGCGCGACCAAGAACGTGATCGCGATCGCGGCGGGGATCCTCGACGGGCTGCAGGCGGGCGTGAATGCCAAGAGCGCGCTCCTCGGTCGGGGGCTGGTCGAGATCACGCGCTTCGCCACCGCCATGGGCGCATCGACCGAGACCTTCTATGACGTGGCGGGTGTGGGAGACCTCGCGACAACGTGTTTCAGCCCTGAGGGGCGGAACCGTTCGCTGGGCGAGCAGCTCGGCAAGGGGCGGCCGCTCGAGGACATTCTGCGCCGGTCGAGATTCGTGATCGAAGGCGTGGCGACAACGCGGAGCGTGATGGACCTGTCACGCAAGTACAAGGTCGAAATGCCGATCACCTCGGCGGTTTACGCCGTGCTCTTTGAGGGGCTTGATCCGATCAAGGCGATCGAGATGCTCATGACGCGGGAAATGAAGGGCAAGTGACCGTCGTGAGCGCGCCGCGCCAGAGCCCTCTGAGCACGCACGCTCAGGCCTTCTGCACTTTGGCCCAGGCGTCCTTGAGCGTGACGGTGCGATTAAAGACGAGCGCACCCGGCGTTGAGTCCTTGTCCACGCAGAAGTAGCCGAGCCGCTCAAACTGAAAGCGGTCGCCGATGGCAGCGCGTGCGAGAACCGGGTCGGCGTAGCCCTTCACAACCTCGAGCGAGTGGGGGTTGAGATCATCGAGCTGGTTGCCGGTGCGTTTGCCGGGCTCTTCCGCAAGAAAGAGCCGGTCGAAGAGCCGGACCTCCGCCTCGATCGCATGAGCCGCGCTCACCCAGTGGAGCGTGCCCTTGACCTTCCGGGGTGGCTCGCCGTTCGGGCCCGCGGGGGCGTCCCCGCCCCGGGTCGCTTCATCGACCGTGCAGCGGATCTGCGTGATGTTGCCAGCGCTGTCCTTGTCTACGCCCACACAGCGGATGAAATAGGCCCAGCGGAGCCGCACCTCCGCCCCCGGTGCCAGCCGGAAGAACTTCTTCTCCGGCACCTCCATGAAATCCTCGCGCTCGATATAGAGCACCCGCCCGAAGGGGATCTTCCGCGTCCCCGCGCCGGGGTCTTCCGGGTTCACCACAAAGTCGAGGTGGTCGATCTTCACCGCTGGCCAGTTCTCCAGCACAACTTTCAACGGCCGGAGCACCGCCATCGCCCGCGGGGCCGTCTTGTTCAAGTGGTCGCGGCAGGCGTTCTCCAGCCGACCGACATCGATCACACTCTCGGTCCGCGTGACGCTGATGTCCGCGTTGAAAGCCGAAAGCGCCTCCGGCGTATAGCCGCGCCGGCGGATGCCGCGGATGGTGGGCATGCGCGGGTCGTCCCAGCCGCTGACGCGCTTCTCGTTGACAAGGTTCAGGAGGAACCGCTTGCTCATGACGGTGTATGTCAGGTTGAGCCGGGCGAACTCGATCTGCTGGGCGTGGTGGATGCGCTTGCCGAATGGGCCGGAGCCGTCGGCGGTGCGGCCTTCGTTCACGGCATTGATGAACCAGTCGTAGAGGGGGCGGTGGTTCTCAAACTCGAGCGTGCAGATGGAATGGGTGATTGCCTCGAGCGAATCCTCGAAGCCGTGGGCCCAGTCGTACATGGGGTAGATGCACCACCGCTTGCCGGTGTTGTGGTGCTCTTCATGCAGCACGCGATAGAGCACGGGATCGCGCAGGTTGAAGTTGGGTGAGGCAAGATCGATGCGAGCGCGAAGGGTGAGCGAGCCGGTCGGGTGCTTGCCGGCCTTCATGTCCTCAAAGAGCGCGAGGGACTCAGCCGCGGGCCGATCACGGTGGGGGCTGGTGGAGGGGATCTGCGGCGTGCCGCGCCGAGCGCTGACCTCTTCGCCCGTGAGAGCGCAGACATAGGCCTTGCCCTTGCGGATGAGTTCCACGGCCCATGTGTACATCTGCTCGAAGTAGTCACTGGCCCAGAAGACGCCGCCTCCATGCGGGGGCCCGTCAAAGTCAGCCCCAAGCCACTTGACGTCGTCCTTGATCGCGTCAACGTACTCCTGTTCCTCCTTGGCGGGGTTGGTGTCGTCAAAGCGAAGGTTGAAGAGCCCGCCGTAGGTCTTGGCGAGTCCGTAGTTGAGAAGGATGCTCTTCGAGTGGCCGATGTGCAAGTAGCCGTTGGGCTCTGGGGGGAATCGCGTGTGCACCCGCCCGCCGAAGCGGCCGGAGGCGTTGTCGGCATCGATCAGGTCATGGAGGAAGTGGCGTGCCGGGGCAGGGTTGACGGGTGGGAGAGACATGGGGCGTGAGGGTAGTTGGGCGAGGGTTGAGAAGGAGAGCGGGCCGCGGACCAGGCGCGCTGGGCAACACACCGGCGCGAAAAAGCCGATCGCCGGCAAGGCGAGGTGGTCGGCACGCCGGGCCGAAGCCCGGTGGTAAGGGGGGAGCGCTGTTCAGCAACCAACGAAGAACGCGGTGATGAACTCGTCAAGGTCGCCGGGCTCGGTGATGCCGTCGGCATTGAAATCCGCTCGGGCCCGCTCTGCGGAAGAATCGCTGAAGAAAGCGGTGATGAACTCGTCAAGGTCGCCCGGTTCGACGATGCCGTCGTCGTTGAAGTCCACGGTGCAGTCGGGTGCGCACCCCTCCGGGCAGGTGGTGGCACCGCCGGCAAAGCGGCTCTGGGGGATGATGGCGCACTGCACGCTGGTGAGGACGAGGCAGCCGCCATTGGAGAGGCAGCAGGCACCCGTGGGAGGTGGGCAGTTGGCCGTGGCGCAGGTGGTGCCGACGCCGCGAAAGAGGCCAGAGGCGGCGTTGCAGGAGGCGGAGGTGGTGAGGGTGCAGGTGCCGTTGGGGAGACAGCAGGCACCGATGGGGCAGGCGTTGCCGACGGCACAGGAAGTGGCATTGCCGAGGAAGGTGCCCCCCGCTGTGCCGCAGTCGACGGCGGTGAGGTTGACACAGCCGTTGCCGAAGCAGCACGCGCCGGTCGGCTGCGGGCAGTTGGCGGTTGCGCAGCTTGCGCCATCGCCACGATAGAGGCCGTTCTCGGCGAGGCAGTCGGTCTCGAGCGCGATGGCGCAGGTGCCGATGGGGAAGCAGCAAGCGCCAACACCGGGCTGGCAACTGACGGATTCCCACGTTGCGCGAAGGACCCAATCACCACGGGGGCGGCAACCGGTGAGGCAGAGCCCGCCGCCCAGCGAGAGGTCCGCGGCAAGGTTGCTGAAGCGAGACCATGCACCAGTGCTGTTGACATCGTTGTTGGCTGGGCAGCCGTTCGGCCCGCAGTTCAGGCCGAAGATGTAGTTGCGCGTCGCCTGTGCGAGCTGGCCGTAGTTGCCGCAGACGCTCTGCGTGTTGTCAGTAGCAGGGAAGGCGTTGGCGGTGGCGAGAGGGGCGGTGGTGCAGGCGTTGGCGGTCTGGCGGTTGTGCCGATCGATCCGGATGCCGACGGAGAAAGTGTTTGAGCCGAAGAGGTTCTCGACGTAGATCTGGGCCGGGTCGGTGGGATCGACCGAGATCTGGAGGTTCAGCCCGGCGGTCCCGGGGCCGATGCGCATGTGGGAGAGGATCTGATCATCCGAGGAGTACTGAGCGACGATGGTGCCGGTGTCAGGCGTGCCGTCCCACACGATCACGGTGTACTGCGTGATGGTCTGGGTAGTGGCCGAGGAGGTACCAAAGAGGCACTCGATGAGGTCGATCTTGATGGGGAAGGCGTTGGCCGGAAGGGTGTAGGAAGTCGCAAGGACCTCACCCTGCGCAATGCCGCCCTGGAGGGCGAAGGTGCCGGGCTGGAAGTTCGAAGACTCGTGCGAGGCGAGCTGCTGGCAGTTGACGCCGGCGGGAGACTCGGGAGCTTCGAGCCCCTGACGAGTGTCCTCGATCATGCGCCCGCGGGTGGTCATGCGAAGGCGATCGATGACAGGAAGGGTCGTAGGAAGCTCGGTCAGCCGGGTGGCGGAAGGTGGCGCCGAGGGGGGTGACTGGGCCTGGGCGAGGGCGGCAGGAAGGAGTGCGACGCCGAGGCCGGCGGAGGCGGCAAGGGCGAGGAGGCGGTTCAAAGTGGTCAACACAGGGGATCCCTTTCGTCGCGTTCGCTGTAGGCGGGCCTGAGAGCATGGCTCAGCCGCCGCGGCCACCCCGGGGCATTTGCCCGATGTTCGTACAACGTACCGCGCCGATGGCCCCTGGGCCAGTGACCCGGGAGAAGCGGAGGGGTGGCGAAGGTACGAGAACCGGGCCAAGGACAGCCGCGGGTTGGAGGGCCGGTCGACCAGAACGGTCGCGGAGGTCCATTCGCGTGTGGGGTGCATCCGGTTCGGTGGTCTTTCCGTAGGATGCGGCATGGTTGAGCAATGTGAAGATACGCGACACCGGTTGGCAGGCGTTTGGCGGGCTGAGGGTCAGGTAACGCCGCTGGCGGGGCGGGGGACGGGGGCGAGAGTGGGAGCGTGGGTTGTGGCTGGGGCTGTCAGTGCGTGGTGGGGCTTGGGGGGGGCGGGCCTGAGTGTGGCGACGGGGATGCCTCCGGCTCCGGCAGTGGTTCGGCCTGAGGGAGAGCCGGTCGAGGGAGAGAAGGTGGGCGGTGAGCGCGGAAGCGCGGCACTGACGTTCTTGAAGGTCGGGGACGCTGCGCCAGGGCTTGCGTTTGAGCGGGCGCTGAGCGGGACGTGGGCGGAACTGGCCCACGAACCCGAGCGTGGGAAGGTGTACGTGCTCGAGTTCTGGGCAACGTGGTGCTCCGTTTGCCGCCGGTCGCTGAAGGGGCTGGACGAGTTGGTTGCGCGGCATGCAGGGAAGGGGATGATCGCGCTGGCGGTGAACGGCGTGGATGGGCGCGGAGAGACGCTGGAGCGGGCGGAGCGGTTCATTGCGGGACTGACGACGAAGCCCACCTTTCCGATGGTCTTTGACAAGGGGCCGGCGACGCGGGGGGCGTATCTGCGCCCGGCCCGGATCACGGGTCTGCCCGCGGCGTTCGTCATCGACAAAGAAGGGAGGATCGCGTGGATCGGGAACCCGGTGCGAGAGCGCGAGGACTTTGAGAGGGTGGTGGATGAATGTGTGAACGATCGCTTCGATCGGAGCGCGGCGGTGGAGCGGTTCAAGGGTGTGCTGGCGCGGCGGGCGGAGGAGGATGAGCGCGCGTCGGGCCTCCAGGTGAAACTGCGGGAGGCGACGCGGGCAGGCGATCACGCGGGGGCGATGGCCGCGATGGATGCGTTGATGGCGCTTGATCGAGAGCGCTTCGGGCGGCTGGCGATCAGCCGGTTTGAGGTAATGCTGCGCGGACGCGGCGATGCGGATGGGGCGGTGGCGTATGCGCGGACGGTGATCGAGGGTGATGGGGCGGAAGAAGCGGAGGTGCTGGAGCAGCTCGCGTGGGCACTGCTCGATGTGCCGGCACTCTCTGCCCTGCCGGCGGCCCGAGTGACCCTGGCGCTCACTGCCGCGGAGAAGGCGGCGGACTTGACGCTGATGGAGGACGACCGAGCCCTCGACACGTTGGCGCGGGCGTGGAGCGCAAAGGGTGACCTGGCAAAGGCGGAGGGGTTTGCGAGCAAGGCGGCGGCCAAGTCCATAGGAACGCCGCGGCATGAGCAGATCCGGGCCCGGCTGGAGGGGTACCGGGCCCGGCTGAAGGAACGATGAGCGTGTACGTGCGACGGTCCGACCGCTCGCGCAGGTTCAGCACGCCTCGAAGAAAGTGGTGATGAACTCGTCGAGGTCGCCGGGTTCGACAAAGCCGTCGCCGTTGAAGTCGCAGAGCGCGTTCTCCGCGGGGTCGGTGCTGAAGAAGAAGGTGATGAACTCGTCAAGATCGCCCGGCTCGACGATGCCATCGCCATTGAAGTCGGCGGCACAGGTGGGCGCGGCGGGGGGTGTGATCGTGAGGGTGCCGGTGCCGCGGGCGTTGGCGGCAGCGCCGACGCGGACGAGGTAGTCGGCCCCGGCAACCGCCGTGAAAGTTGTCTGTGACTGAGCGCCGCAGGTGTTGTCGTTGCAGGCGAGTGCGGCGCCCGGTGAGGCGGGGCAGGTGCCGGAGTAGACGAAGAGAAGCGTGTCAAGGGAGGAGCCGCAGGTTTCGACCGTGTGGGTGCCGTCGGTGCCAGCGGTGTAGCGGAACCAGAGGTCGTTGGTGATGCTCGGTCCGCCGGCGCAGGATTCAGCGGGGGAACTGGTGGTGGCGGCGCAGGTGTCAAAGGCGAGCATGGCTGTGCCGCTTGGGGAGACGGCGCTGGCGGCGCAGTCGTCGTTGTCGGGTGCGGGCTTGGCGGCGGAAATGGTGAAGGTGCCGGTGGCGCCCGATACGCCAGCAACGCGCAGACGGTAGTTGGTTCCGGCAGCGACGTTGAAGTCGATGCGCGGGAGGTTGCCGACGGTGTTGTCGTTGCAGGCGAGTTGGTTGTTGATCAGGCCCGGGCAAGAGCCGTGAATGCTGAGGAGGGGGTCAAAGGTGGCGCTCGTGATCTCAAAGCGGACGGGCCCGGTGCAGTCGGCGGTGTAAACGTACCAGACGTCGTTGTTGCCGCCACAGGTGGAGGAGCCGTCGCCAGTGGCGCCGCTCGTAGTGCCAGCGAGCGGAGCCCCGGGCGAGATGGCCGCAGCGACGTTGCAGGCGTTGTTGGCGGGGACCGTAAAGCCCGAATCGGGCCCGGCGAAGGCAACCTGGGTTGTGCCGGGTTGGGTGACATCGGCCCAGTAGAAGTAGGTAACGCCGGGGAGGGCGGTGGTGTCGTCAAAGGTGGTCGAGCCCGCAGGGGCGGTGCCGATCGAGGTGGCGGAGGGGCGGTCGTTGGTGGTGTTGCGAAAGATGGTGAAGGACGTGGCGTTGGAGACCGCAGTGAACGTCACGCGGACAAGGCCCGCGAGGGTGCCGTCGGGGGCGGAGAGGGTGGGGATGAGCCCGCCCTGGATGTTGAGGTCATAGACCTGCACGGTGGTCGGGCTGTCGGTCTCGCGGACGCGGACGTAGAAGTTGCCCGCAGGGATGTACACGCCGGTGATGGCCTTCGCGACGCCGGCCCCGGGCGTGGTGTTGGAAGCGATGATGCTCGAGCCGTTGAAGGAGATGATGTCGACAGCGAGGGCCGCCGCGGCAAGGGCGTTCTCGTTGACGGCGGTGGTGTTGCAGGAGGCATCCTGCGCGTAATCGGCATAGTTGGTGCCGATGGGGGTGACGGTGACCCCGACCATCATGCCTTGCGCGACGTTGGAGCGGAACCAATCGTTCTCGCCATTGGTGTCGATGCTCGTGATGCGGCCGTTGGTGATGGCGGGGGTCGGGACCGCGCTCGGGGAGATATTCGTGCTGGGGTTGAGCGTGGCAAGAACGGCGGCGCTGGCGGCACCGATGTTCGAGCCGTAGCGATCGCCATAATGACGCTGGGCAGCGCGCAGGTCATCCTGCTGGGGGCCGTCGAAGAGGGTGCTGAGGAACGGCTCCATGAGCTTGCTGTTGTTGATTGGGCAAACATGGTTGAAGCCGAGGCCGTGGCCATGCTCGTGCATCACGGTGTTGCGAAGGAAGCGATAGCCGGGGGCGCCCGCATCCCAGTTCTCGGCACTGTCCATCACCATGTCGCCGCCCTGCGGGAACTGGTTGTAGGCGAGGATGCCGTTGGCGCCGTCGATGGGGTGCATGGCGATGCGGATGTCGCCGCGGACTCCCGAGGAACCCGCGGAGCCGGGGAATGCGGCGCCGTCATCCCAAGCGTTGCCGCCGGTGGTGATGCGGGTGTACGTGGTGCCGGAGATGGCCTGCCAGCGGTCAAAGCACGCCTGGAACTGAGCGATCCAGGTGGCGCGGTTCGCGGCACCGAACTCAGTATCCATGGTGGCAAAGAGCGTGGAAGGGGAAGTGGCATCGCCGACGCCCATGGCGCCGGGGATGCTCAGACCATCGGGAACAAACGACCAGGTGAGAGCGCGGGGTGAACCGGCGGTACCGGTCCAGCGCGTGCCGAGTTGGTATTGGGGCGCGACCATCTCATCCTGCATCGCGAGCGAGATCTCCAGCATGCGCTCGGGTGAAGGCGGGTCGATCGGGCTGAAGCAGGCCGCGATGGCACAGTCGCCCCCTTCGGCGCCGGGAATGTCCGCAAATGCGCTGATCCCCGCGCCGCGTCCTGCGGGGATGACATAGGGAACCCACTGGGTCGGTGGGAAGGTCTCCGGCCACCCCACCTCGGGCTCGGTGCGGGGCGCCGGGAGATTGGCGAAGAACCGATCAAGCCCACGCTCCAGGCGCTTACGAGCGGCTTCGACCTGTTCAGGGGACTTGTCGATCGGACCAGTGTCAACGGCAGAGCCGCCGGCATGCGCGAGGCCAGCGCAGGAGAGGAGCATCAAGAGCGCGGCAGCAGAGCAGGTCTTCATATGAAGGAGTCCCCAACGAACTTCGAAGCGCTCCGCGAGGCAGAGCGTGTCTTGCGATCGAGGCCCGATAACTATTCAGTCGTCGGTGGACGACTGACCTCAAGCACCTTCTATTGTGCGGTCCAAAGTGGGGTTTCGCAACCCTATCATACTACGAACGATAGCGGTTTCGGGGAGGGGATGTCAAGGGCAGTTCGGGTGGCAGGGGTGCCGTGGGCGAAAGGTGGAAAACCGGAACGGTGAGCGTGAACTTGGGTAAACTCACAGAGTCGTGATCGGACTGCGCAATGCCGCGCGGGAGGTTGGCCATGGACTGGACACATCGTCGGGTGTTGGTGGTGTTGTCGGCGGCGGGGTTGGCAGGGACATGGAACGCCGGGGCGATGGCACAGGCGCCCGCCGCGGCGCAAGTGTGGGACGTGGCGTTTGTGGTGGATGAGAGCGGGCCGCTCGCAGCGGGGCCGTTTGCGACCGCGGTCGGCATCACGATCAAGGCCCGGGTGGCGATCCGGCCCAATACGGTGAACAACGCGAACTTCGGGGTCTTTCGGGTTGGGGGCGTGAACAGCGCTGGATTCCGGATGACCTTCGACGACCCCGGTGTGAGCGCGAGTGAACAGGGCGGGCTCTCGCTCGGTTTGACCAACGAGGTGCAGGGTGCGGGGGAGATGCTGACGGACCTCGATGGTGCGGCGCTGGCGGGGCACTTTGCGCCGTTCCGGGGGAGTTCGACGATCACGCGGAACACGTCGCCGGGGAATGGAACATTCGGCGTTGAGGGAACGGGTGCGCCCTTTGTGACCGACATCTCGGGGAGCCGGTCGGGGAGTTTCGCGGGCGCGCTGGGAGTGGCGACAGAGAGCGTGCCGGGTGGCCCGCTGGTGGGGGAATATGCGGAGGTGTATCGGCTGGTGTATGTGCCGCGGGAGGGGCTGACGGGGGCGGGGCTGCTCTCGCGGACAGTGACGGTGACGGTGCGGAACCTGAGCGTGCGGTACATTCACACGGTGAACGGGAGTTCGCTGTCGGTCTCGCCGGTTTTGGGGCTGGCGGACCGGACGTTCTCGTTCACGATCCCGGGTCCTGGCGCGGGCGTGCTGCTTGCGGGCGCGTGGGCGTGGGGCATGCGGCGCCAGCGGGGCGTCCCCGTGAGCGCGGCGAAAAAGGGATGAATTTGGCGGCGCGGGCGACTGCACAACGCGCGAATCGGCGGCAACAATCGGCGGGCCTGGTCTGCGTGTGGACATTGACGCACTCTGCGCCGCCCACACCATGCCCAAACGCCAAGACATCAAGACGATTCTGCTGATCGGATCCGGCCCCATTGTGATCGGGCAGGGGTGCGAGTTCGACTATTCAGGAACGCAGGCGTGCAAGGCACTGAAGGCGGAGGGGTACCGGATCGTGCTGGTGAACAGCAACCCGGCGACGATCATGACGGATCCGGGGCTCTCGGACCGGACGTACATCGAGCCGATCACGCCCGAGGCGGTGACGAAGATCATCGAGAAGCAGAAGGGGATGGGGGACCCGATCCACGCGGTGCTGCCGACACTCGGCGGCCAGACGGCGCTCAACTGCGCGTGCAAACTGTGGGACGACGGGGTCTTTCAGAAGCACGGGATCGAGATGATCGGCGCGAACCGGGAGGTGATCCACCGGGCCGAGGACCGGCAGGTCTTCAAGGACATCTGCGAGGGGCTGGGGCTGAAGATGCCGCTGGCCAAGACGGTGAACTCGCTGGAAGACGGCGAAGCGTTCCTCGAGGAGATCGGTCTGCCGGCGATCATCCGGCCCGCGTTCACGCTGGGCGGAACCGGGGGCGGGATCGCGTACAACCGGGAGGAGTTCGTGGACATCATGACGCGTGGTCTGCGCGCGAGCATGATCCGGCAGGTGCAGATCGATCAGTCGGTGATCGGGTGGAAGGAGTATGAGCTCGAGGTTGTGCGCGACCGCAAGGACAACTGCGTGATCGTGTGCGGGATCGAGAACCTCGACGCGATGGGGGTGCACACCGGGGATTCGATCACGGTGGCACCGATCCAGACGCTGAGCGACAAGGAATACCAGGCGATGCGTGACGCGGCCATCGCGATCATGCGTGCGGTGGGGGTGGAGACGGGTGGGAGCAACGTGCAGTTTGCGGTGAACCCATCGCCCAAGGACGGGAAGTTTGAGATGGTGGTGGTGGAGATGAACCCGCGGGTGAGTCGGAGCAGCGCGCTGGCGAGCAAGGCGACGGGCTTCCAGATCGCGAAGATCGCGGCCAAACTGGCGGTTGGCTATACGCTCGACGAGCTGCGGAACGACATCACGGGGACGACGAGCGCATGCTTTGAGCCGGCGATCGACTACGTGGTGACGAAGATCCCGCGCTGGACGTTTGAGAAGTTCCCCGAGGCGGACGAGACGCTGACCACGCAGATGAAGAGCGTTGGGGAGGCGATGAGCATCGGGCGGACGTTCGCGGAATCGCTGCAGAAGGCGATCCGATCGATGGAGGTGAAGCGGTTCGGGCTCGGGCTTGACAAGAACGACAAGTGGCTGGCGGCGCTGCGGGCGTTTGGCGCCCAGCAGCACATGCTGCTGCCGTGGGACGCCGAGACAGAGCCGGTGCTTCCGCTGGAGGCGGGCGGTGGCGTGTCGGCGAACCCGGAGACGGTGGGTGAGGGAACGATCCCGGAGATCCGGACGGCGGACGGGGAGATCCTCGAATGGCCGATCCCCGATGACAAGCTGCAGCGCAAACTCGCGGTGCCCAGCCAGGGGCGGCTGTATTACATTCGCTATGCGCTGAAGCTTGGGTACACGGTCGAGCAGGTGTGCGGGCTGACGCGGATTGACCCGTACTTCGTACACGAGATCAAGGCGATCGTGGACTTTGAGGACGAACTGCTCGAATGCGGTGAACTGGCGAACGTTGGCGCAACGATGATGTTGCGGGCCAAGCAGCTCGGCTTCAGCGATGCGCAGCTTGCCAACCTCTTTCTCGGGGGCATCACGCCGGAGCTGATCCTGAAGGTACGCGAGCATCGGCGGGGGCTGGGGGTGGAGCCGGTGTACAAGCTCGTGGACACCTGCGCGGCGGAGTTCGCGGCTACGACGCCGTATTACTACAGCGCGTACGAGACGCCGGCGCTCGTGAACGGCGTGGCGACGACGGATGATGAAATCCGCGTCAGCGACAAGAAGAAGGTGATCATCCTTGGCGGCGGCCCCAACCGCATCGGACAGGGGATCGAGTTTGACTATTGCTGCTGCCACGCCGCCTTCGCTGCGCGCGATGAGGGCTTTGAGAGCGTGATGGTCAACAGCAACCCGGAGACGGTGAGCACGGACTACGACACGAGCGACCTGCTCTTCTTTGAGCCGCTGACGCTCGAGGATGTGCTGAACATCGTGGAGCGGCTGAACGGGGGGCGCGGGCTTGTTCACGGGGTGATCGTGCAGTTCGGCGGCCAGACGCCGCTGAATCTTGCCAAGGGGCTTGAGCGGGCGGGGGTGCCGATCATCGGGACGAGTGTCGACTCGATCGATCTGGCGGAAGACCGGGACCGGTTTGACGTGCTGCTGACGGAACTGGGGCTGAGAAAGCCCCCTTCGGGTATCGCTCGCACGGTGGAGCAGGCCTTTGAGATCGCGGGGCGCATCGGGTATCCGGTGCTGGTGCGGCCGAGTTATGTGCTGGGCGGGCGGGGGATGGAGATCTGCCCGGACGAGAAGGCGCTTGCAAGTTACATGACCTCCGCGGCGATCATCAGCGAACTCGATGATGCGCCGGTGCTGATCGATCGCTTTCTCAACGACGCGATCGAGGTGGATGTTGATGTCATCGCGGACTATGCGGTGTCGGGCGCGAAGGGTGCGCAGAGCGGAGGTGCAGGGGGCCGCTCGGTGATCTGCGGGGTCATGGAGCACATCGAACAAGCGGGGATTCACTCGGGGGATTCGTCGTGCTTCATTCCGCCCTACTCACTCCCGGCGGAGGTGGTGGAGCGGATCAAGAAGATCGGGCATGACCTCGCCAAATCGCTGCGGGTGCGGGGACTGATGAACGTGCAGCTTGCGGTCAAGGATGGCGAGATCTACATCCTTGAGGTGAACCCACGGGCGAGCCGAACGGTGCCGTTTGTGGGCAAGGCCAAGCACGTTCCCTGGCCGCGGCTGGCGGCGCAGGTGATGATGGGCCGCACGCTCGATGTGCTGAAGGTGCGCGAGCTGCCGGATACGGGCGCGTTCGCGGTGAAGGTGAGCGTCTTCCCGTTCAGCAAGTTCCCGGGGGTGGATGTGGTGCTGGGGCCGGAGATGCGCTCGACGGGGGAGGTGATGGGGATTGACGTCTCGGACCCGGTCGCCTTCGCAAAGGCGCAGATGGCGGGCGGACTGCACCTGCCACGGGAGGGGAATGTCTATCTGTCGGTGCGGGAGGCCGACCGGGCGGGGGCGTTGCTGATCGCGCGAGAGTTGATCGCCATGGGGTTCAAGCTGTTTACCTCCGGCGGAACGGGTGGGTTCCTGGGCGACCACGGGGTGGAGTCGACGATCCTGCCGAAGATCGACGCCGGGGTTCGCACGAACGTGATCGATGCGATGACGGACGGGAAGGTCCAGCTCGTGCTCAACACGCCGACGCGGACGGGTTGGAAGACCGACGAGGGGAAGATCCGCGCATCGGCGGTGCGGCTGGGCATCCCGATGATCACCACGATGACGGGCGCGCAGGCGGCGACGCGGGCGATCAAGGCCCTGCGGAACGGGGACTGGGGCGTGGCCGCGCTGCAGGACTTTCGTGCCAAGGCGGAGAAGTCGGGCTACTTTGCAGGAAGCGTGTGACGATCGCGCGGGCTGATCCGCGTCCAAAGTACAAAGAAGGACCATGGTCATGAAGACGGCAGCCGCGGGCGTGATGGTGGTGGGTGCGGCGTGGCTGTGCGCGGGGGCGCACGGGCAGGACCTCGGGCGGCGGCCGGGTCCGCAGGAAGCGCCGGTGGCGATTGTGAACGGGACGGTGCACACGGTCTCGGGCGGTTCGATCGAGCGGGGGTATGTGCTCTTTGAGAAGGGGCGGATTACGGGAGTGGGAGCGATGGCGGGGGCGGCGCCATTCGGGGCCGGGGTGCAGGTGGTGGAGGCGGCGGGAAAGCATGTGTATCCGGGGCTGATCTCGCCGACGACGGAGCTTGGGCTCTCGGAGATCACGGCCGTCAAGCAGATGATGGACGTGAACGAGGCGGGGGAGATCACGCCCGAGGCGTTCGCGGCCGTGAGCGTGAACCCCGACTCGACGCTGCTGCCAGTGACGCGAACGAACGGAGTGTTGATCGCGGGCGTGTTCCCGGGCGGCGGGGTGATCCCGGGCCGAGCGAGCGTGATGCGGATGGAGGGGTGGACGTGGGAGGACATGACGGTCAAGCGCGAGGCGGGGCTGGTGGTCTCATGGCCGCAGATGCGGACGATCAGCGCGCCGTGGATGGACCAGAACGAGGATGAGCAGCGCCGGGCCACCACGCAGCGGCTCGACACGATCCGGGAGACCTTCAAGCTTGCGAGGGCCTATCGGCAGGGGAAGGGTGCAAACCCGGCGACGCCGACGGACCTGCGGTGGGAGGCGGTGGCCCCGGTGTTTGGTGGTGCGGGTGCAGATGGCGCGGGGAAGATGCCGCTGTTTGTGAGCGCGCAGGACTTTGACCAGATCACCTCCGCCGTGGGGTTCTGCGTGGAGCAGGGGCTGGCGTGCGTGATTGTGGGGGGGCGGGATGCGGTGCTGTGCGCGGATCTGTTGAAGAAACACGATGTGCCGGTGATCGTGAACACGATCATCGCGCTGCCATCCCGGGACGATTCAGCGTACGACGCGAACTATGTTCTGCCGGCGCGGCTGAAGGCGCTCGGAGTGCGGTTCTGCATCGCGAGCGGGGAGGAAGTGGCGCACGAGCGGAACCTGCCCTACGCGGCGGCGATGGCGGCCGCCCACGGGCTTGACATGGAGAGCGCGATCCGTTCGGTCACGCAGTGGCCGGCGGAGATCTTGGGCGTCGGGAGCGTGGTAGGGACGCTCGATGCCGGGAAGGAAGCGACGCTGATTGTGACCACT
>JBQTIJ010000257.1:0-15946 GCA_052388255.1 Phycisphaerales bacterium | reverse complement strand
ATTTCGAGGGAGGTCTTGCTGAGCAGACCACGGGTGAAGACCACACGCTTGCTGGTGACCTCAAGACGTTCTCCGAGGTTACGGATCTTCCAGATGGTGAGCGCGATGAGGCCGATGAACCCGACGGCCGCGGCGACCCCGCCGAGGGCGATCTGCCCGATGGCTCCAAGAACGCCGCCGCCGACGAGACCGGCGAGGAGGAGGAGCGAGAGCCCCATGAATGTGAAGGGGGCGGAGCGGAACATGGCTCCGCGGGTGATCAGGATGGTCGTCTCTGGTCCGGAGGCGGGCGGCAGACCGAGCGCGGCGGCCCGGTCGGCACCCGCACGGACGGTGTTGTCGGCGCGAATGACGTTCACGTCACCGCAGGCCGGGCAAGGGAGCTTGGCCCCGGGTGGAGCGGTCTCGACGGCAAAGGGCTTGTCGCATTTCTCGCAGGTGATGGTGACCATGGGAGGGTTATGAGCATATCGACCGGCGGGGTTTCAGGGCTGCACTCACAGAGCTCGGGTGGAGGGATGCTGGTGCCTGGGCGGGCGATTCGGAGGCGTTAGCGAGTCTCCGCGGGGATCGGAACGAGCCCGAAGTGGCGCTTCATGATGCCATGACCGAGGTAGATGATGGGGGTGATGAGCAGGGCGATCACGAACTTGAGGGTGTAGCCGGTGGCGGCGGTCTTGAGGACGTTGCTGTCGCCGCCGAGCATCGGCATGACCTCGCCGCCGAAGGCCCGACGGCCGAGGTTGAACGCGAGGGCCGTGACCACGAAACTGTCGATGGTCTGGGAGATGACGGTGCTTCCCGTGGCCCGTAGCCACAGGAGTTTGCCCCGGGTCAATCGCTTGAGCAGGCCGAAGACGGCGATATCGGCGAACTGTCCGATGAGGAATGCAACGAGCGAGGCCATGAACATGACCTGCGCGGAACTAAAGACATCGCGGAAAGACTGCTCGGGGACGTTGAAGGGTGCGTCAAGCCGCGGCATGGCCATGCTGAGGTTGATGACGCCGAAGACGAACGCGCCCATGCAGAAGCCGATGATGGTGACACGGCGTGCGCTGCGGGTGCCGAAGTACTCGTTGATCAGATCGGTGAGCAGGAAGGTCACGGGAAAGGTGAGCATGCCGCAGGTGTGCTCGACGGTCCACGGGCCAAGGTGTATGCTGAAGAGGCGAACACCGATGACATCGGCAATGATGAGGCAGGCAACAAAGAAGGCCGTGAGCCAGACGTAGACCTGCTGCTGGCGCGAGAAAGTCTGGCCGGGGGGCACTTCGCCCGGACGGAGGGGCTCGCCGGTGGGTGGGGATGCGGCGACTGTTGGGCTGGCGGGGGTTTTCATGGGTGGTTCCATTCCCGAACGCTCAGGGCAAGAATAACCGATTGTGACAGGGTGCGTGGTAAGTGGTGCATGGTGCGGGCTGCGGCCTGCCGAGTGACTTTGGAGACCCGAAGATGCGAAGCTTGATTCTGATCACCCTTGCTTTGACGGTTGGCTGTGCAGCGCGGGCTCAAACGGGCTCAACCCAGCCGCCCGCAGCGCCTCCCGTCAAGCCCGCTGAACCGGTGCCGACAACGAGCGCGTCGGTGGCTGCCCAACCACCGGTCGTTGATCGCTCGGAGGGGCCTAAGGACGTCAAACCCTCGCCCCAGTCTGGCACTTCAAAGCGTGAGCCCGCGCAGCCGTTCGCGGACAAGGAGAAGAAATCCAAGTTCAAGCTGGATTTCCCGATGGATCACGTTCGGCGGCTTGAGGGCAAGTGGAAGACGGAGGCGGTCGGCGAGACGCCGGAACAGCAGATGAAGGTGATCCGGGCGGCGGGCGGATCGGCCATGATGGAGCACCTCTTCCCGGACAAGGACAACGACAGCGTGGGGCTCTACACCGCGGTGAACGGCGAGATCGTGCTGACGCACTTCAGTTACCTCGACTCGGTCCCGCGTCTGCGGGCCAAGACCGGGGGAGAGGGTTGGAAGCCGGGCGAACTGAACTTTGTGCTCGAGGGCGGATTGCGGGTGCCCGAGGGCGGGCGGTATCTCAAGTCGCTCCGGATCGAGTTTGTCGATGATGACACGGTGAAGTATCACGTTCAGTTTGTGGACAACGGCAAGGACTTTGAGCCGGGGACCCTCGTCTTCCGGCGTGAATTGGTGCAGGTTCCGGCGGCCCCGGCCCCGGTGGCGGCGCCCCAGCCCGCGACGCCTGCGGACTCGATGAACAAGTAGCTCCTGCGATGCTGCGAGACTTCCTTGGCGTAGCGCTTTCACTCGGCGCTGGCGCGCCGGTGTTCGCTGCGCTCATGCTGGCGGTGCGCCGGTGGTGGGCGGGCGCGTCGCTGGCGCAGGTCACTCTTGGGGCGGCGGTGTTGTGGCCGATGGTGGTGATCGCGCAGGTCCATGCGCTCGGGCACCTCCCCTGGCGACCGCTTGATCTTCTGTGGGTCCTTCACGGAGTCGTGGTCGCCGGTTCCATCTTTGTGGTCTTGTGCGCGCGGGCTCAGGTGGCGGAGTTGCTGCGCGAGATCGCCCTCCGCTGGCGAAGGGCCAGCATGGCTGAGCGTGGCGTGGCGACGCTGCTGGCGGCGTGGTTGCTTGTAGTGCTCCTTGCGGCCGTCTGGAATCAGCGGCTGGAGGCGGACGCGCTCTCGTATCACGTGCCGCAGATGGTCCAACCCATCGTTGATGGTCGGCTTGGACCGGTTGAAGCACCCTTCATCTGGGCCGACACTTTTCCGCGAACGGCGAACCTCCTGCGGGCGCACTTCTTTGCGACCGGCGCGGGGTGGGCGGCGGTCAATCTGACGTCATGGCTCGCGGCGGTGATGATGACGCTTGCGGCGTACGTCGGCGGTCGAGCCGTGGGCGCTGGGAGGTTGGGGTCACTTGCGGGGTCGCTGGTGGTCTGCACGGCACCGATTGTGATCCACCTCTGCACGGGGGGGAATGTTGACCTCGAAGCCCATGCCCCGGTGAGCGCGGCGGGGGCGCTTGCGCTCTGTGCGCTGAAGCGCCGGCGCGGCGCGGGCGCGACCCCGTTGGTCCTGGCGTATGGGGGCGTGATCCTCGGGGCGTGGGTGAAGTTCGTCACGATCGGTATGGGCGGGGCGGTCTGGGTGTTTCTTGTGTCGGCGGTGGCGGTCTTGCGGCGGCGCGGGCCGGTACATGCGTGGGGGCTCGGCGCGACCGCGCTTGTGCTGTGTGCTGTCCCGTATGTGCCCGTCTGGCTGGAGCATGGGTCGCCGCTCTACCCGATTGAACTTCGGTTGGGCTCCGTCACGGTGTTTGAGGGTCCGATCCCGACCACGGAGATCGCGCTCCGCCATGAACACGTGGTTGAGCGGATGGCGCGGACGTGGTTTGAGTGGTACACCCCGTTGACGACCGATTCCCCCGGGGGGCTGGGGCCGCTCTTTGGTCTGCTTGCCGTGCCGGCGCTGCTGCTCATCACGGTTCACGCGGTGGTGCTCGCGGTTCGCCGACGATTCGCCCGGGTCGCCATGCTTGCGCTGCCAATGCTCTCTCTGCTTGTGAGCGCGGGGCTTCCGCAGCAGCATCTGCCGCGGTTTGGGCTGGGGCTCGCTTGGGCGGGCGCGGTGGCGCTCGCTTGGTGCATCGGGCGCGTGGTGCCTCGACCGGTTCGGGCGGCCGCGGCGGTGGTGGTCGTGGGCCTTGCGGGCTTCAGCGCTGCGTTGTGGTGGCGGAGCTTTGAGCGTGACACACTGGGGCCAACGATCGCGTTGGCGCCAGCGGGCTCGTCGCTCTTGGGGGAAGAGCGGAACCGCTTCATGCTCGATGGGATGAACGAGGGGCCCGCGAGCGCGACGCCGCTGACGCGTCGATTTGTGCGAGGGTTGCTCAGGCCCGGCGAGACGCTGCTGACGGCGGTTGCTGGCGCGCCGGTTCTGTGGATGGATGCGCCGGTGACTTTCCGGGTTCGGCATGTGCCTGTGGGGCGGTGGCCTGCGGGGTTTGATGCTCCGGAGGCGGCGCCCGAGGGAGATGCGAGCGAATGGCTGGCGCGGGTGGCGGGGAATCCAAAGGTGAGGGCGGCGGTGGTCTATGCCGGGTGGCCGGAGGATGCCGCGCTCTCGTTGCCCGGCGGGCCCATGGTGATGGTGCTTGAGCAGCCGGCTCGCGGCGGGGCCCGGGCGATCCGGGTCTATGCGCGACCGTGAAGGTGCGTCGGATACGCTACAACGTGAAGTACTTGATCATCATCGCGGACGGCGCGGGGGATGTGCCGATGGCCGAACTTCAAGGGCGAACGGCGCTCGAAGCGGCAGTGACACCGAACCTTGATGTTCTTGCGTCACGCGGGATTCTGGGTACGGCAGCGACCACGCCGCCGGGCTTTGGTGCGGGCTCGGATGTGTGCACGATGGATCTCCTCGGCTACGACCCGCGCCGGTATCACACGGGGCGAGCGCCGCTGGAGGCGGCGGCGATCGACGTGCCTATGGGGGAACGCGACTGGGTCTTTCGGGTGAACCTTGTGAGCGTCAGCCCGGATGGTGGGGCCGATGGGGGCAGGATGCTCGACCACTCGGCCGGGGCGATTACTGATGGCGAGGCGGCTGCGCTGTTTGACGCGCTGGGAGCGCACTGGCGGAGGGAATGCCAGGAGGAGGCCTCGGCGATCACGCTTCGCCACGGGGTCTCGTATCGCGCCAGCATGGTGGATTCCTCTGGGCGGGTCTACAGCAATGTGACGACGACGCCGCCGCATGAGATCCCCGCGCGGCCGTGGCGCGAGTATCTGCCGCGGCCGACGCTGAGCGCGGGTGGGCTCCCGGCCTCAGGGCTGGTCCGGCTGATGGAGAACTCAAGGGCCATTCTGGCAGCGCATCCGATCAACGTTGCGCGACGGGGCCGCGGGCTTCGGAGCGCCGACATGGCATGGATCTGGGGCCAAGGGACGCGCCCGGTCATGCCGTCGTTCGAATCTCGGTTCGGGCTTCGCGGTGCGATGATCACGGCGGTCGATCTGCTGGCGGGGATTGCCAAGCTCATCGGGTGGACGCGGCTGGAGGTTCCGGGGGTCACCAGTTACCACGACACGGACTATGTGGCCCAAGGGCGAGAGGCCGTGGCCGGGCTTAAGGCGTTCGACATTGTCTGTTGTCATGTTGAGGCGCCGGACGAAGCGAGCCATCAAGCGGATTGGGCGACCAAGGTGGCGGCTATTGAGGCGATCGACCGGCATGTGGCCGGACCGGCCCGGGCGTGGGTTGAGGGCGGGTCCGGTCGGCGGGTGATGGTTCTTCCTGACCATTACACGCTCGTCAGTACCCGAAAGCACGATGCGACCCCCGTGCCGTATGTTGTCTCAGGCGACCTTCGCGGCGTGGGAACACCCGGGAAACCGGCGACGCGGTTTACCGAACAGCATGCCAAGGCGACGCTGGGGGTGGTCGGCCAGGGTCACGAACTGATGGAGCTCTTTCTGCGAACCTCGAGTGATGGGAGCCACCGTTGAATGACCCTTCCCAACCAGAGCCCGCGCCGAATGCCAAGGGAGCGAGCGGCCTACCGAATGTGCCGACGCCGCGGATCGATGCGCCGTCGATCCTGAAGGTTGTAGAGGAGGAGCCCTGCCCGAACTGCAAAGGGCCGCTCGCCACGAGCGACGTTGTGTGCATGAAGTGCGGCTTTGACATGGTGGCTGGGAAGGTGCGCACCACGGCGACCGGGCAGGAGACCGCGCCGGTAGCGGCCGCCTCTGCCGACCGCACCGAGTTTGTGGTGCCCGGGCGCGGCCAGCCCCGGGTGCTGCTGGTGGCGGGGGGAGTGGTGCTGGTGATGGCCGTGGTGGCGACGGGGTACTTTGCGCCGGCCGGTGCGGGGGCGGGGCGGTCCATCGCCGCGATGGCGGTGACGCTCTACCAGGGGTTCTTTCATACCGCGACGGGCGCGCTTGCCGTGGCGGCGACCGCGCTCGGGCTGCACTACAAACTCGGGCGGGTGGATGTGTTGATCCCGCGTGTGTTTGTGGCGTGGTCGCTCTTCCTGCTCATTCGCAGTTGCGCCGTGCCGCTGGGGGATGTCCATGCCGCGGTGGACTTGCTGGCCGTTACGGGCCGCTGGGTGCTGGCGATGGGCGCGTACTGGTTGGCGCTGCTCTTCTTTTTCCGCCGGACGCCGCTGGAGACGTCGTTCATCGGCGCTGTACACGGCGTGCTGATTTTGCTCTCGCAGCTCGCGACGTTTCTTGAAGCCCTGCAGTTGACGACCCCGGCGAAGTGACCCGGCTTATTCGATGGTGAGCCCGCGGTGTAGGAAGCGCAGGGGCCCGACCGAGCGGATCTCGCGGCCGAGAGTGATGCTCTCAAGAGCCCGCGCGGCGGCGATCTCGGTCGAGAAGATGGCGCTGACGCGGGGCCACTGTGCCGGGGTCGGGTAGACCCCTTCATAGCAGGCGATGAAATCGAGCGAGGGAGCGCCCTTCACCAGGCGGGCGGGGAGTGTGCCGCTCGTGATTCCTGCGACAAAGGCACCGAAGCGCATAGTCGGATTGATTCGTTTGAGCTGAGAGACGCGGGAATCAAGCGACTGAGCGGTGCGGGTGGTGGGAACACCCATGAGGCATTCGATGGCGACGCGAGGGACGAAGCGGTCGTTCGCCATGCGCTCCGTGATCAGGAGGTCCACCTTGTGGTGAACGGAGCGGTGGCGCATGAGTTTCGGGCCATACTCGACGACCTCAAAGCCCGAGGCGATGCGCTGAAAGGCGGCGACATCGAGGGGCTCCCCGGTCGGAAAGGCGGCGGAGAGGGCTTCGTCCGTCAACTTCACGAGCGAGCGGATCCAGCGCGAATCGGCGATGGCGGGGGCGATGGTGCTGGGCATGAGGGTGATCCTGCTGCGGCGGGTGCCGGTGCTTCGGGGCCGAGTGGAAAGGCCTCGGACTATTCGACCGCATCCGAGGGACGGATCGACCGAAGGGGCAGAATATAACGCGGCGCGGGGCGTTCCGCTGACGCCCCGGTGCGAACCGGTGGTCATGGCCATAGGGGCGGCGCGGTCCAAAAATAAAGAAACCCGGCAGCCGACGGTCAGATCGGTAGCCGGGTGGAGGATTGACAAGATCCTCCGCTGCTCTCTCTCCCCCGTTCCTTCCTCCCACGCTCTGGCCGTTAGGCCGGGAGCGGGGATCCCTTCAAAGTGGATGAAACGGCGGGCCACGCGACGCCAGAGGCGAGAAACGTGACGAGCAACGCACTGAAAATACCCGACAACTGGGCTCTGTCAAGCAAGGGCATCGGTCAAAGGACCACATTGACTGGAGAGGTGGGCTTTGCCCGTGGCTCGGGGAGGTTCGTCGGCCCTCAAAGGCGGGGGCGTGGGAAAATGGGGGGATTATGGGGCGTCAAGGGCGGCCGCGCTTTGGACCTCATGCACTCGACTTTCAAGCTCCGCAAGGAGGGCGCCCGAGTCAGCAATTCCACGGATGACGGCCTCTGTGCGGCGGCCGTCTGGGAGGGTGATCGTGTGGGGAGCTCCGAGCCCGAACTGTCGGGCGCGGATTCGAGGCAACAAGGCCGCGAGGTGCTCGGGCGGCGTATTGGCGGCTGTATGGAGAGCGGCGAGCAAGGTGATCTCTGCGGCCGTGGGATCGACCGGAGTGCCTGTGATCGACCGCAGCGAGGTCGCAGTGGGGGTGCTGTGAAGGTCGTTGGCGGAGGTGTTGGTGTTCAACCCGATGCCGATGAGGGTGAATCGCTGGCGAGTGGCGTCTTGGCGCGATTCCATGAGGATGCCGGCGACCTTTCGGCTGGCGAGCATGATGTCGTTTGGCCACCGGATCAAGGCCTGCGGTGGCCCGCAAGACGCGGTTCCAAGGAGGCGGTCCACGACCTCCGCACAGGTGAAGCCGATAGCGAGGGCGAGGAGAGGGGGCGGAGGAGCGGGGGCAGGAAGGAGGAGGGTGAGATAGAGCCCCCCGGCGGGGCTGTGCCAGGGGCGGCCGTGGCGGCCGATGCCGCCGGTCTGCTGATGGGCGATGTATGCCGTGGGGTGGCACGGGGCTTGGCCGGAGGCGATGAGGCGGGCGGCGTGGAGCGAGGTGGAGTCGATAGACTCGAAACGGACGACGCTCAGGGATGTAGGACCGAGCGACGAAGCGGAGTGGCCGGGGTTGGGCGATGGCGAGGGCACGGGCGAGAGGGTACCGGGGGCGCGGCGAAGGTCTTGGGATGACGCCCGTCGTAGAATCGGTCATGCACGTTGACCCGATCAATCCGAAGACCGCAACCATGACCGTCAAGTTCTCGATGGAGGACCCGGAGTCGCTCACAGGCCGGAGCGAGCATGAGGTGACGGTGCCGGCGAATCCGCGCCTGAGTATGCTTGAGGTGGCGCTTGGGAATGGGATCAACATCGAGCATGCGTGCGGGGGCGTATGCGCGTGCAGCACCTGCCATGTGTACATCGAGCAAGGCGAGGAGTGTTTGAGCGGGGCGGTGGAGGCGGAAGAGGATCGCGTTGAGGAGGCGCCGGGGCTCCAGCGGAACTCGCGGCTCTCGTGCCAGTGTGTGATCGAGAAGAAAGGGACGATCGTGGTGCGGATCCCGAGTTGGAACCGCAACGCTGTCAAAGAAGTGCCGCACTGAGCGAGCGCGGGGCGGGAGTGATGCCATGGCCAAGGGCCCACTGCACTGGCTGGATGTTGACGAGATCGGCGAGCGGCTGCATGCGATGCACCCGACCACCGATCCGCTGACGCTTCGATTTACGCGGCTGCGGGAACTGGTGCTGGCGCTGCCCGGGTTCGTGCCGCAGGCGGAGCACCCGGTGAACGAGAAGATTCTCGAGACGATCCAGCAGCGCTGGCATGAGGAGCGGGAAGACGGCCCCCGCGGTGACGACGATGATGAGGATTGAGGGCAGGATCAACCGGGCTTGCGGCTGCCAGCGCCGAGCGCGGTGAGCACGATGCCGAGCATGAAGCCGATGATCGAGAACCCGGCGACGGGGAGGGTCCAGCCCATGCCGCGGACGTCGGCGGTGCCGGCGAAGGCGTCGGTTCGGAAGCGGTAGTTGGCGATCTGGAGCTTGGGGATGGCGAAGAGCGCGGCCTGGAACTCCCAGGAACGTTCCTCGATGGGGGCAACGGTGCTCTTTGGATCATCGCGCAGGGCGGGGAGGTAGGGCTTGCCGGTGCGGTAATCGGTCGACGGGAACTGGAGGGTGCGCAGGGGGGCGAGGTCGCCGCTTGGGAGAAACTCGAGGAAGTCGAAGGTCCATCGTTTTCGGTTGACGGTGCCGCCCATGTCGTCGTCATACCCCGGGGCGGTGTTGCGCTTGACGAGGACAAGGCGGCCGAACCGCTCGCCCTTCTCCAAGACCACTGACCCTTCGCGGACCGGCAGAAAGGCAAGCAGGGCGACCCACTCGTCGTAGACGCCGAGGTCAAGCTTGGCGGCTTTCTCAGGCGGGACGTCCGCGACGCGGACCTTGGGGGGGTGGACGGGGAGCAGGAGCGTGCGGCCGGCGTACTCAACGCGCAAGGCGGAGCGTCCGTCGGGGAGGCGATCGTCCACGAGCGCCAGCGGATGGCCGAAGGGTTCAAACGCCCGGGAGGTCACCGGCTGCATGGCGACCTGGGCCGGTGGCGCGGCGGCGTAAAAGTCGTTGACGCGGCGCGACATCGACCAGACCGAGAAGGCGGTCGCCAAGCCGCAGATGAAAAGCAGGGCGAGGCCGAGTCGAGCAAGCCGCGGATGGTTGCGGCCGGGCCGGGGTTCGCTGCCTCTGGTCATGGCCGGCTCAGGGGTGGCGTGAGGCGTCGATGGTCGCGCGATCTCAATGGCCGCCGGCGGGGGCGTGCTTGTGGTCCTTCCCGTCGTGCTTGCCGTCCGCCGGTGTGTCCATCAGTTCCTTGATGGTGAGACCGGTGAAGGCGCGGCTGCGATTGGGTGTGTTCTCGGAGGGGGCGTGGGCATCCCCGTGGTCGTGGCCGTGGTGCCCGTGGGCGCCGTACTTCTTCTCGCCCATGGCGACGGCGGCGTGGAGATACTCAGGGATTTCGGCCTTCTTGGCCTTGAGGCGGTCGATCTCCTCTGAAGCGAAGTGGCAGAGGAACTCGGGCGGGGTGACGCCATCCTTGACCAACTGCTCGACCTTCTTTGCGGCATTGACCCGCGAGTTCTCCGGCACCGTGGCGCTGCCACCAAGGACGACTTCACGGCCCTTCCACTCGTAGATCGCGTGGCGGGTGCCGAGGTCGATCATGGTGAAACCGAAGAAGAAGGCGAGGACGAAGACCGTGAACACGGCGATGCAGGTGTTCATGGGGTTGTCGTAGCGGAGCTGCATGAAGTAGGCCGCGACGATGATGGTCTTGACGGCGGCGATCGAGAGGGCGACAAAGACGTTGACCCACTGCGGGATCACCACGTTGTAGGTGTGGGCGATCCATGCCTCGGCCTGGGCGGCGCCGACCGTGGCGAGGGTGAAAAAGAGCAGGAGACCGAGCACCGCAAGGAGCACGCGCTGGCTCACGATGACGTGGCTGTGGTGCCCACGGGCATCGGCTTCGCCGGCGGAGTGGATCTCGATGGTGCGCTTGTCGGCGTGGTCAGCGGAGTGAGACATGGGGGTTCCGACTTGTGGCGTTGGGGCGCGGGCGGACGGTGCGGATCAGGAGGGTGCGGGAACGGGAGGAGGATCAATGGATGAGGTAGAGCATCGGGAAGAGGAAGATCCAGACGATGTCCACGATGTGCCAGTAGAGGCCGACACCTTCAACGGCGTTGTAGTGCTTGGGGCCGAAGTGGCCTTTGAGGGAGCGGACATACAACCAGATGAAAAGGCCCATCCCTACGACAACGTGGCTGGCGTGCACGCCGGTCGCGCCCCAGTAGAGGCCCCACCAGTGCTGCTCGTAGGGGCTGACCCAGTTGGGATAGGAGTAGAACTTGCCGGGGAGTTTGCCCTGGATGTACTTGGGGTAGTACTCAAAGACGAACTTGATGATGAGGAAGAGAACGCCCGCGATGAAGGTGAAGATGATGTTGCGGCGCAGGCCGCGGGCATCGCCGACCTGGGCGCAGCGGACCCCCGCGGCGACGGTGTATGAGGAGAGCAGGAGGACGACGGTGTTGATCAAGCCCCAGCGCCAGTCGAGGAGCGAGGAGCCGTGGATGAACGCCTCGGGGTAGAGGAGTCGCATCAGGGCGTAATAGACAAAGAGGCCGGAGAAGAGCAGCACTTCTGTGGCGAGGAAGAGCCAGACGCCCATTTTGACGGCATCAAACTCGTGGTCGCGGTCGCGGAAGTGCTCGGCCGCGACGTAGGTCTCGTGCGGCGGGAGGACACCGGGCTGGTTGGAAGGGAGAGTGGTCATGGGAATGAAGCGCGAAAGGGAATGATCGGGATGGGGCGCACGGTGATCTTCGGTCAGTGGGCCTTGGTGCCGGGCGGGAGGGGCGCGGGCATGGGGTACTCGCCCGGGCGGGTCTGCGGGGGGTAGACGTCGTCGAAGTCGTAGGGGCCGTGCTCGGCGACGGGTTCGCGGTGGAAGTTGTGCAGGATCGGCGGGCTGGCGGCGTGGGTCCACTCAAGAGAGAGGCCGCCCCAGGGGTTGGCGGGCGCCTTCTTGCCGGCGACGAGCGAGTGAATGAAGACGAAGAGGTGAACAAGGAACCCGAGGAGAAGGATGAACGCGCCCACGGTCGAGATCTGGTGGTAGATCAGGAACTCATCGGGGTAGGAGGCGTAGCGGCGCGGCATGCCGTGAACGCCCATGATGAACTGGGGGAAGAAGGTGGTGTTGAAACCGATGAAGACGAGCCAGAACCCGACCTGGGCGAAGAGCTCGTTGTACATCTTGCCGAACATCTTGGGCCACCACATGTGGATGCCGCCGACGAAGGCGATGATGGTCGAACCCATCATGACATAGTGGAAGTGGGCAACAACGAAGTAGGTGTCGGTGAGGTGGAGGTCGGTGTTGAGCGTGGCGAGGGGGAGGCCGGTGAGCCCGCCGATGGCAAAGAGGAAGAGGAACCCGAGGGCATACAGCATCGGGGTCTTGAGGTCGATGCTGCCCTTGTAGAGCGTGATGATCCAGTTGAAGACTTTGACGGCGGAGGGGAGGGCCACCAGGAAGGTGAGGGCGGAGAAGACGGTCGCGACCATCTCACCCTCTGAGGCGAACATGTGGTGGCCCCAGACCAGGAACGAGATGGCGGCGATGGCGAGTGACGAGAAGGCGACGGCGCGGTAGCCGAAGACCTTCTTGCGGCTGAAGACCGCGATCAGTTCGCTCATGATCGCCATCCCCGGCAGGATCATGACGTACACGACCGGGTGGCTGTAGAACCAGAAGAAGTGCTGGAAGAGGACCGGGTCACCGCCCATGGAGGGGTCGAAGATCCCGATGTGGAACATGCGTTCGAGGATCAGGAGCAGGAGGGTGATGCCGATGACCGGGGTGGCGAGGACCTGGATGATGGCGGTGCCGTAGATGCCCCAGACGAAGAGGGGCATGTCAAACCAGCCCATGCCGGGTGCGCGGAGTTTGTGGACGGTGACGACGAAGTTCAGGCCGGTGAGGATCGACGAGAAGCCCACGACGAAGGCCGAGGCGATCATGAAGACGACCTTCCAGTGATCGGGCTGGGTGATGGTCGAATAGGGTGTGTAGAAGGTCCATCCCGTGTCCACGCCGCCGGCGAGGGCCGCGGAGATGGCGAAAATGGAACCGACGAGGTAGACATACCACGAGGCAAGGTTGAGGCGTGGGAAGGCGACGTCCTTGGCGCCGATCATGAGCGGCAGGAGGAAGTTGCCCAGCGACGAGGGGACGCTGGGGACGATCATGAGGAAGACCATGATCAGGCCGTGGAGGGTGAAGACTTTGTTGTAGTTGTCGTTGCCGGTGTTCAGGGCACCGGTGGCGAGGATGCTGAGTTGACCGACAACCTCGGACTTGCCGTTGACGAAGACGGTGCGGGTAGGTTCGAGGAGTTCAGCCCGGACCACGAGGGCCGCCACCCCGCCAAGGAAGAACATGAAGAGCACCGCGAAGAGGTACATGACGCCGATCTTCTTGTGATCGACCGTGGTCATCCAATCCCAGATGGTCGCCAGAGCCGTGCTCTTGGGGGCCAGGTATGGCGCATCATGGTCGGCGTGGTGGCCGCCGTGATCGTCGTGGGCGTGGGTTGTGCTGGTGCTTGAGCTTGACATGGTTTGTGCCTCCGTGAAAGGAGGAATGAGGTGGTTCTTTGAGCGGGGCGTCGGTGCGGGGCTTACTTCTTCTCGGCGGCGTCCTTGGCCTTCTTCGCGGCGTCGGCGTCGATGGCTTTCTGCTTGAAATCCGCGCCCGCGTCCCGGCCGGTGGTTGCCCATTCGCTGGAGAGGGTGCGGAAGTACGCGATCAGGCCTTCGATCTGCGCGTCTGAGATCTGGCCCGCGAAGCTCGGCATCTTGCTGGCCGCGGCGTAGCCCTTGTGGATCTTGTCCTGGGGGGCGAGCATCGATTCGCGGATGTAGTTGTCCCAGGCAAGGAACTTGTCCTTGGCGAACTCATCGGTGAAGTTCAGGCCCTTGACGGCACCATCAAACTCGACGGGCTTGCCGTAGGCATCCTTCCACGTGGGGCCGGTGCTGGCGGAACCGTCGATCGAGTGGCAGGAAGCGCAACCGCGGGCCTTGACCACGATCGCGCCGAGCTTGACAGGGTCCTCCATCAGGACCTTGTCGAGGTTGCCCCACTGGGCCTTGATCTTGGCGTAATCGGACTGGGGCACGACACGGATGACCGCGGCCATCTCGGAGTGGTTGGTGCCGCAGTATTCCGCGCAGTAGACGACGTGGTCGCGGTGGACGGTGTCGGACTTGTCCTCGAGGAGCGAGGTTTTGTCGAGCATGCTGAGCACGGTTCCGGCGGCCTTGTCCACGATGGCACCGCGTTCGACGCCGTCTGGCCCCTGTTCGGATAGGGCGGTCACGGTGTACGCGGTATAGCGGTTGGTCATCACGTCGTTCTTGATGCGCATGTCTGGGATGAAGAACGAGTGGATCACGTCATCGGACTTGAGCTTGAAGCGGATGGGCTTGCCTTCGGGGATGACGAAGATGGGGAAATCCGCATTGCCGGTTACGACGCGGTCTGAGCCCACGGTGGTGCTGAAGCGCATGGTCACCGGGCTGCCGGCGCCGTTGTCGTACACGGCGGACCAGTTCCACATCTTGCCGGTGACGGCGACCTCCTCAAACCGGCCGGGCGTGACCATGGCGTCCATGTAGCCGTGGAAGCCCTTGAAGAACATGTACGTGAGGATGAGCAGGGGGACGACGACCCAGGTAATCTCGAGGAAGAGGTTGTGGTTGGGGGTGCGCTGCTGGGCGACGCCGGGGCGGCGGCGATACTGGATGGCCCAGAGGCACATGGGGATCATGAGCATGAAGAAGGAGATGATGCTCACCCAGAGGATGAACATGAACATCCAGTCGACATCGGCGGTGAGGTTCGAGTTGCCGGGCTTGAACCAGATGTCGTGCAGCCACTGGTTCAGGCCGCCTTCGGCGAGGGTGTTGGTTTGAATGGTCATCGGGGTCACCTTCTCATCCGTCGCCCCGGGTCGCACTGCGGCGCGGGGGGGTGTGATTGTTCAGGAGTTCATCACCGTCGAGGTTACAGGCAAGGCATTGGGCAGGGGCCTGCGCTGGGTGCGGCTGCGGGCGGCACGGCGCCGTTTCTCAACGAGGAGCAGGGAGCCGAGCAGCAGGCAGAGTGCCGTGAGGGTCACGGCACCGCCGATCTGCATGACCCTTACGGCCTGCACGACATACGCGCCGGCGGAGGGGTCATAGTGGAAGCACCAGATGAGCACGCGGTCGAGGGTCGTGCCGATCTTGCCCCCGGAGGCCTCGAGGAGGGCCAGTTTCAACTGGTCCGCGGGGTAGTCTATTCCATAGAGGTAACGCGAAATCCGGCCTTCGGGCGTGAGCACGAAGATGACGGTGCCGTGGGCGTATTCGTTGGACTCTGGGAGGTACCGATAGGGGAAACCGACGGCATCTGCGAGGGTCCGCACCGGGCCGGAATCGCTCGTCATGAAGCGCCAGGAATCGTCAAGGTTCTTCGGGTGCACGCGGGTGTAGAGCGTGAACTGGTCGGCCTTGACGTTCGCCGCGGAGTCGCGCGGCTCGGAGGCGTCAAAGGAGACGACCGCGACGTTGTAGTCATCCCCGATGGTGAGGTTGATCTGGTTGAAGCGATCGTTCAGCCGGTTCAGGATCGTGGGGCACTGGAGCGGGCAGCGGTAATAGACCAGCGCCAGTACCACGGGCTTGGGAACGCCGCCCATGCCCTTCTCGTTGAACATCGAGCCGAGCGTGACCGGTTTGCCGGAGGAGTCGGTGAATACCAGATCGAGCGGGATGGTCTCGCCGAGGCGCTCGGTGATATCCAGCCCGCGGATGCTCGCCGGGGGTTCCTTGGGGTTGATCTGGCCCGAGGCCGAAGCACTGCCCACCGCCACGCACGCCAGCGCGCACAGCAGAGCTGGCAACAGCGCTGGCAGGCGAGCGAGCAATCGGGATGGCCGAAGAGACTGGAGCATTCAGACCACTGGAACGATCAAGGAAAAAACCGGCTCACTTCTTGGCGAGTTTCTGGGCCATGAGCTTCTTGGCCTCGGCGACGGGGACACGGACGATGTCGGTGCTGCCATCGACCCAGCCGTAGTTGGCCTGTTCGGCCTCGAGCCGCTTGCGGGCCTCGCTGTATTCATGGTCAACGCGGGGGACGCTTGAATCAAAGAGGTCGCCCCGCTCGACCCGCTGGATCTTCAGGGCGTCGTTGTACCAGTTGAAGTAGATCACGGTCGCCACCACGGCGACGACGATGATCATGAACCCCGCGATGCCCACGGCGATGACCTGCGGGACATCGACATTCTCGGCATGGGCTTCCTGGGCGTGCTCGCCCTCGAAG
>JBQTIJ010000256.1:0-1791 GCA_052388255.1 Phycisphaerales bacterium | reverse complement strand
ATGCGTCCTACCTACGAGGCACTCTCCCGCGGCACCACCACCCGCACCATCCTCGAAGGCCTGCTTGGCTGAGGGCCGCCTCCACGGCGGCGCTTTGCGTCGTTGAAGTCCTTCCCCCGCGCGGCCTCACGCTCCCCGCTCTCTTGCGCCCTTCGCACCCGTGGTCAAGAACCAGCACAACCTGCTCCCCGTGCCCTTTGAACTGGCCGCACGCCAGTTTGATCTCGTTGCCCGGCGGCTCGCCGATGACCTGACCTACGGCTCCGACGTATCGCGCTTTGTCGGCTCGGGGATCGACTACGCCCAATCCCGCCTCTACGCCCCCGGGGATTCGCTCCGATCGATCGACTGGCGCGTCACCGCCCGCACCGGCCGATTTCATGTGAAGGAGTACGACGCGCCCAAGCGGCTCCCGGTCTACATCATCGTGGACACATCCTCCTCGATGTCGATCGCGAGCATGCCCCTGAGCAAACTTGCCGTCGCCGCGTGGATCGGCGGGGCCCTGGCCCTCGTCGCCCACCGCCGCCGGAGCCCCGTTGCCCTCATCGCCGGTGGTGCCCGCGACCATGTTCCCCCGCCCACGCTCATCCGCGAGCGCGTGCTGCGCTGGGTGGACGCGCTCCGCACCCCGCCCGCCGGGGTGGAAGCCACCGCGATCGCGCAGCGCATCGAGCATGTCGAGTCGCTCGCCGATCGGACCTCCTTCATCATCGTCATCAGCGACCTGCACGATCCGAGCGCCCTCGCCGCCCTCAAGCGCGTGCGCCAGCGCCACGATGCTCTCGCCGTTCAGGTTGTTGACCCGGCGGAGGAGGGGGCGCTTCGGGCCGGTTTCCTGCGCGGGGCTGAGGCCGAGACCGGCCGGACCTTCTTCGCGCACCACCGCACGCACTTTTTCTCCGAGCAGGGTGTCTCGCACGGCCCGGAACTCGCCCAGGCCGGTGTCGATCATCTTCTCCTGCGGACCGATCGCCCCTTCGTGGCCGACCTCCGCCGGGCCCTTTCCTCCCGTTCTGGTGGGAGGGTCGCGCGATGACCCGCCCGCAACAACGCCTGCGAGCCAGCCCGCCCGCCGCGGCTTTCTTGGCGTTGGCCCTGCTCGCCCCCGGCGCGGCCGCGCGCGAGGATCCAAGCCGACCACCCACGCCCCCGACCGGTCCAGTGATCGCCGAATCGACCGTCGGTATCGAGGGGTCGTTGATCTACCGCTTTGTCGGTGAGTCTCCCCTGCTCACGCGGCCGGAGACCACTCGTTTCCCGATCGTCCTTCGCATCGTCTCCTCCACGCGCGATCAGGAAGCCACGCTCTACGACCTGCGCTTCATCGCCTCCCGCCCCGGGCTCTTCGACCTGCGCCGCGGCTTGCGCCGGGCGGATGGTGGCCGGATGCTCGCCTCCGAGACGGCCGTGGTGCGAGTGGGTGCGCTGCTCAGCGACGACCACGACGGCGAACTCCTGCAAACGAGCAACACCACTGCCCCTGAACTTGGCGGGTACACCAAGGCGCTCATCGCGCTCGGGGTGTTCTGGGCGTTGGTGCCGGTCGCGCTTATTGCTCGGCGACTTCTCCGCCGCCCGCCCGCGCCCCCTCAGCCCGCGCCGCCCCCGCCATCGCTTGCCGATCAGCTCCGCCCGCTGGTGGTCCGTGCTCTTGATGGGTCCGCGAGCATCGCCGATCGGGCCCGTCTTGAGATGCTGCTCATCGGTTGCTGGCGCGAGCGGCTGTCGCTTGCTGGAGTGCCCCACCGCAGCGCGGTCGTGGCGCTGCGAGCACACCCTCAGGCGGGT
>JBQTIJ010000255.1:0-19962 GCA_052388255.1 Phycisphaerales bacterium | reverse complement strand
AACTCGCTTGCGATCAACCGACCGCACTGCATGACCATGCGGAGCGCGATGGGCCGAACGGCCTTGCAGGAATACCCGCCCGGGGTGGTGTATCCCTCGACGGTGGGCTCCGGGCGCAGGGTGTTCAGGTCCACGCCCATGACGCAAAGAATGGTGTTGATAGCGCTCACACCCTCGCATCCAGCCCGCAGCGCGGCCCGGGCGGGGTCCTCGATGTTGGTGATGTTCGGCGTCATCTTGGCCCACACGGGGATCCGGGCCGCCGCGTTCACCCAGCCGCAGACCTCCTCAAGGATGTCGCAATCCTGGCCCATCGCGGCACCCATCTTGCGTTCGGGGAGGCCATGCGGGCAGGAGAAGTTGAGCTCGAAGGCATCGACGCCCGCCTCCTGGCAGCGTTCCACGATCTCCACCCAGCGGTCCTTGTGGTATTCCTCCATGATGGAGGCGATGAGCACGCCCTTGGGGTACTTCTGCTTGACGCTCTTGAACTCGTCGATCCACGTCTGGAAGGGGCGGTCGCTGATGAGCTCAATGTTCTGCCAGCCCACGATTGTCTTTTCCGCCCCCACGCGCATGCGGGCGTAGCGGGGTGCCACGTTCACGACTTTGCTCGCGTCGAGCGAGATGGTCTTGGCGATCACCGCCCCCCACCCCTCGTCAAAGGCCTTGCCGATGACGTTGGCGTTGGTGCCCGGAGGACCGCTGCCGATGACAAACGGGTTCGGGAGTTTCAGGCCATCGACAGTCACGCTCAGGTCGGCCATCTCAAAATCTCCGAAGGGAATCCCCAACAAGGCCGGCAGGGGCCGGGCTCGGGCGGGACTCATCCTACCCGCCCCGGCGGGCACGTAGCATCCGGCGGCGACGATGTTGATGACACCGACCATTGTGGACGCTCGGGGGCAACGAAGGCCGCTGATGCGTGAACGGGCCCTGCTGCTGGGGACCCGGACGGTGGGCCGGACGGAGGCCGTCGATGCGGCGCGAACCTCCCCCTTGGAACGCAAGCAGTGGTGGCTCCTCGCGCTGTGGCTGATCCCGATGCTCCCGATCATCCTGCTTGCGTCGGCCGGCCCGGCCATGATGTCTTCGAGCGGCATGCCGGGGTGGTTGATGGCGATCATCGTCGTGCCGCTGGGCCTTGTGCCGGCGCCGGTCACGGCCTTTGTGGCCCGTCGCACCGTCGGCCGTCAACTGGCAGAACGGTTCCTGAACGCCCGCTTCTGCCCCTCCTGCGGGTACGACCTCGCGACCATCCATCCGCAGCAGGATGGGTGCACCTGCTGCCCGGAATGCGGCGGGGCGTGGCGGATCCCCAGTACCGCACCGCCCGTGGCCTCAGCCGGTTGATCGGGCCCGCTCGGCCCGGTCGATGATGGCGGCCGTCATCGCATCCCCGGTCACGTTCACCACGGTGCGGAGGCGGTCGAGCAGCGGATCGATCCCGAGGATCACCGCGATCCCCTCCGGCGGCACGCCGATCGACGAGAGCACTCCCACGAGCATCACCATCCCGCTGCTCGGAATCCCCGGCGCGCCGACCGCGGCCAGCACCGCCGTGAGCAGGAGCGTGATCTGCTGCCCAAGCGAAAGATCGATCCCCGAGAGCTGCGCGATGAAGACCGCGGCCATGGCCTGGTACATCGCCGTTCCGTCCATGTTGATGGTGGCCCCGAGGGGGCAGACGAAACTCGTCGTCTGCTCACTGATGCCAAAGGCGCGGCAGCCGGCCATGGTGACGGGGAGCGTGGCGTTGCTGCTCGATGTGCTGAGCGCCGTAAGCTGGGCAGGGATCATGGCCCGGTAGAAGGCCCGGACATCCGCCCGCGCAAGCACCATCAGCAGCAGCGGGTACTCGACATACAGCAGCACCCCCATCGCGCCCGCCGCGAGCAGGGCGTAGAACGCCAAGGCCCGGATGACGTCAACCCCCATGAGTGTGACGACGGGGGCGATCAAGCAGAAGCAGGCGAAGGGCGCGAGGCGCATGAGCGCGTTGACCACGAGCGTGAAGACCTCGCCGAGCGTCGCGAAGCCCGCGGCCACCGGGGCGGCCCTCTCGCGCGGCAGGGCTGTCAGCCCCACGCCGATGACGAGTGCAAAGACGATGACCTGGAGCATCTCGCCCCGGGCGAGCGCATCGAACGGGTTGCGGGGGACCACGTTCAGCAGCATGCTCCACACGCCCTCGACCGAGCCGACGGCGGAGATGCGCTCCTTGGCACCCTTGGCCCCATCGGCGAGCAATCGCTCAACCACGGCCGGATCGATGCCTTTGCCGGGGGCGAAGAGATTGGCCACAAGCAGCCCGAGCACAACGGCGAAGACCGTGGTGGCCATGAAGATGGCTACGGCACGGAGGCCCATCCGCCCGAGCGTCCGCGGATTTCCCAGACTCGCCGCACCCGCCACAAGCGAGAAGAGCACAATGGGGACCGCCGCGAAGCGAAGCACCTGCACAAAGAACCGCCCGACAAACTGCACCGCCTCCACCAGGAACCGGATGGCGGCCGCGACGGCGCCCGCGCCGACGTTGGCCTCCGCTGGCGCCCATTTGAGATACGCCGCGGAGTCGTTCACACCCACCGCGGCCCAGGTGGCGGGGGTCCAGAAGAAGTTGAGAACAAGACCCACGACCACGCCGAGAAAAAGGGCGATCGCGATCCGCACATGGAGAGGGAGTTTCACGCGGGGAGCATACCCGATCAGGGTGCGCCGGGGCCGGCCGTGCGAGGCAGGAGCCGCGCTCGCTGGAAGCGGCGGTTGGCCTCCACCGCGCCGTCCATTGCGGAGAGGTCGTAGACGGCCGTGATGCGCGATCCGCTCGACCCGGCGAGGTAGCGTCCATCCGGGCTGAAGGCGACATTCACGATGACACCGGTGCCGGGGTTGAGATCGATGAGGGCACGGTGTGTCTTGGCGTCCCAGACCTTGATGTTCCCGCTCTCTGACCCGGTGGCGTAGTAGCGGCCGTCACGGGAGTAGCCGATGCCCGGGATGAGGCGCGGGTGGGCGGAGATCGACCGCCGCCGGGCTCCCGAGCGGACCTCGAAGACATCGACCGAGCCCGAGTAGGTACACACGAGGAGCGTGCGGCCGTCGGGGCTGAAGGTGGGCGACCAGGGCTGACTCGTGGTCGGGAGGAACGCGATCGGCATCCACGAGGCGACCGACCACAGCCGCACCCCATCGAACGGGCCGGTCACCGCCAGCGTCTGCCCATCGGGCGAGAACGCGAGCCCCTCGATCCGCACCGTCTCGGGGAGCGACTCAAAGACCTTGACGCCGGTGGCAAGGTCAAAGACGTGCAACTGCCGATCGGTGCCGGCGGTGGCAACAAAGCGCTGCTGCGGATCGACATCGACCGTGAAGAGTTCGACCCGCGGCACGGTGGCGATGATCCTGATGCTGCCAGTGTGGGCATCGATCAACCGCACGTTCCCATCCTCACAGGCCGCGACCAGCGTGCGCGAATCCGCAAGGAACCGCAGCCCCCGGGTTCGGATGCTGCGATCGGCGATGGTCACGGTGCGGACCCGGCGAAAGTCTGCGGTCTCATGGATGCCGATCGTGGCGTCGCCGGATCCGACGGCGAGGAGCGCACCATCGGGCGAGAACGCCACGCCGAAGCACCATGACCGAAACCCGCCGAGCCGGCGCAGGGCAGGATCGGGCCGCGTATCGAGCGTGCGGACTTCGCCCGCGGAGGTGACGATCACCAGTTCCTCATCCCCCACCCATCCGGAGCCGGTCACAAGGTGCCGCTGGCGGCCCAGGGGGCGCAAAGGGGATTGGCCGCTCGGGTCGTAGACCGCGTCCACCCCGCCCAGGAACATCAGCCCGCCGCGACGGGGCGCGATGCTGTAGAGCCCAAGGCCAAAATCCCCTCCCATGTCACGCTCTTCCCCGGTCAGCAGGTTCACTCGCTTGAGCCCACGGCCGTGATAGGAGCACCAGAGTGTGTTGGAGTCGTCACTGAAACAGACGATCTCGTTCATCGCCTCTTCTTGCATCATGACCTCGTGGGTCGTCTCGCCCGAGGGCACTGCGTGAACACGCGCGAGCACCCCGGGGTTGCTCGTTCTGCTCCCGACTGCCAGGCGCGATGAATCGGGGCTGAAGGCCATGAGCGACGCGGGCTCGGGCTGGATCCAGTGCGCCACCGTGGACCAATCCGCCGTGCGCAGAAGGCGGATAAATCGGTCAGAGCCCGACACCGCGGCGTACTGGCCATCCGGCGAGAAGGCGACTGAACGGACTCCTTGGGGGCAGAGAACCCCGCCGGGCAAGGGCGAAAGCGCAGTCGGATCATCGGCCGACCAGCGGAGCACGTGCCCGGTGATGAGCCCGATGAGCGCGGTCCGGCCATCATCGGAGAACCCGGCGGCGCGCGGGTCGGCCCCGATCCCGGTGATGTGGTGACGCACGGCTCCGGTGGTGCCCTCATAGAACACCAGTGTCCCCCCCGCGGCCCGGTTGCCCATAAGCACGGTGTTCGTCCGCCCGTGAACGACGGTGATGATCGGGAAGGTCAGGCCCTGGAACGACGCCCGAATGGCGGAGTTGTGATAGAGCTCCCAGAGCCCCCAGCGCGCAGTCGAGGATTGCGGGTTGGCAAAGTGCTCGCGCCAGAGGATGTCCTCCGCCAGCCCGACGTTGCCGTTGCGACCCTCCAGCCGCCCCCGCTCGATGCTCGCCTCCACCAGTTCTCGCGCGAGGACCTCGCTTGTTGAGTTGGCCCGGTCGCGCTCGGCGAGGGCGACACGCTGCGTCCCGGTCGCGACCTCCACCAGGCGCCGCTGCACCTGCGCCTGCACGAAGGCATAGGCCGAGAAGGCCACCAGCCCCACCAGGATCAACGCCGCCACCGCCGCCACGGCCCGGTGGCGGCGGATGGTCGTGCGGAAGGTGTACCACGTCGAGTCCTGCCGGGCCAGGGTCGGGTCACCCCGCACGAAGCGGCGGAGGTCGTCGGCGAGTTCCGCGGCGGACTGGTACCGGCGCGCCTTGTCCTTGTCCATCGCCTTGGCGACGATGGTGTCGAGTTCGCCGCGGTAGACCCTGCTGAAACGCGAGAGCCGCGCGGGAACGTCCTCGCGGATCATGCGGGCCGCCTCCGGAATGGAGCGGCTGTCAAGGTCAAACGGAAGGCGGCCGGTGAGCAGTTCGTAAAGGATCACGCCCAGGGCGTAGACATCGCTGCGGGTGTCGATGTCGCCGGGGTCGCCCACGACCTGCTCGGGGCTCATATAGGCGAGCGTGCCGATGAGCTGTCCGGCGGTGGTGTGGATCGTGGTGACGCGGATATCCACGCTGGTGGCGCGGGCGACGCCAAAGTCGAGAATCTTGGGAACGGCCGCGCTCGGGGGAGGGGTGCTGGCGGTGGATCGGCGGCGCGTTGAACCCCGCGGCGAGGAGCGCGTGGCGGGGAGGCCCGGCGAGTTTGCTCCCTGGGCTTTGGTCGCCACCGTGGCCCGCCCCGGGTCTGTGGACTCCGGGCCGCCGGGTGCGGTCGCGGCGGGCTGCTCATCGGCGACCACGAGCACGTTCGCCGGCTTCAGATCGCGATGAATCACCCCGCGCTGGTGGGCGTGGTGGATGGCATCGCAGACACTCGCCATCAGTTCCACCCGGGCCGCAGTGCTGAGCCGCGCAGCATCGGCATGACGCGTGAGACTGACACCCCGGACAAGCTCCATCGCGATATAGGGCCGGCGCACGCCCGCGATCATGCCCGAGCCGGCCTGGTAGACCTGGGCGATTCCGGGATGCTGAAGGCACCCGAGGATCTCTGCCTCATGCTCGAAGCGGCGGAGCATTCCCGGGTTCGCCAAGCCGCGACGGATGATCTTGAGAGCGACGGTCCGACGCGGGCGCTCCTGCTGCGCCTCATAGACCACGCCCATCCCCCCGAGGCCCAGCACGCCCTTGATGATGAAGTCTGCGAAGACTGTTCCGGGGGCCAGTTCCTGAGCATCAAGAGCGGAGGACTCGAGCGAGGCGCCGCCGACCGTCAGCCGCCGGATCTCCGCCGGATCAAGGAAGCGCGGCGCACCATCGGCCCCACCCTCGGTGGCGAACCGGAGCAGCAGTTCGATCTCGGTGCGCAAAGCCGCGTCGTCCCCGCAGCGATCGCTCAGGAAATCCGTCCGGCCTTCACGCGGCCGGGCCAGCGCTTCGGCAAAGATCGCCTCTGCCCGGCGGGCCCGGTCACCGGTCAGGCCTTCGGCAGACGGGCTCACGCCGCGCCCCCGCCGCCCTGGTTCAGAGCCGGATCGGCCCCCATGGCGCGACAGAGCCAGAGCCGAGCCATCGCCCATTCGGCCTTTACCGTGGCGGGGCTGAGAGAGAGCGCCGCGGCGGTCTCATCGATCGTGAGCCCCGCGAAGTAGCGGAGCATCACGATATCGTGCTTGCGTCGGTCGGCCTGCTCGAGTTTCGTAAGGGCCTCGTCGAGACCCACGAGGTCGGTCGTGGGCGGGTCATCGGCGACTGCCTGCTCAACGAGTTCCACGCGCTGGCGGTCGCCGCCGCGCTTCAGGCGCGAGCGGTCACGGGCCCGATCGACCAGGATCCGGCGCATGGCGAGGGCGGCAGCACCGAAGAAGTGTCCCCGGTTGTCCCAGCGTACATCCTGATCGCCCACCAGCCGGAGATAGGCCTCGTGGACGAGTGCGGTGGGCTGGAGCGTCTGCCCCGGGGCCTCCTTGTTCATTCGGCTGCCGGCGAGGCGCCGAAGCTGCTCATACACCAAGGGCAGGAGTTCCTCGCTGGCGCGGCTGTCCCCCTCGCTGACTGCGCGCAGCAGGAGCGTGACATGGCGTCGATCCGGGTCGCCTGAAGAGTTGGGAACGGCGGCGCTCACCGTGTTCAGTATACCGCGCAACGCGGGCCCGACCCCATTGACCGTGATGGGGCGCGATGGTTACAGGCCCTTGAGGGCCGTCACCAGGGCATCAATGTGCTGACGGGTGTGGGCGGCCGAGATCTGCACCCGCAGTCGGGCATGCCCCTCCGGCACCACGGGGTAGCCGAAGCCGATCACGAAGGCGCCCTTCTCAAAGAGTCGCTTGCTCATGGCGATGGCCTTGGCCGTGTCGTGAACGATGATGGGGCAGATCGCTGTGGGGGATTCGAGCACGGAGAACCCCGCCTGCTGGATCGCCGCCCGGGCGTGGGCGACATTCTGGCGGAGCCGTTCCACGCGCTGCGGCTCGCGCCGCAGGATGCCGACAGCCGCGCGGGCGGAGCAGGCGACCGTCACGGGGAGGGCGTTACTGAAGAGCGTCGGCCGCCCACGCTGCACCAGCAGTTCCGTCACGCGCCGCGACGCGGCCACAAACCCGCCCGCGCCGCCCCCGAGCGCCTTGCCGAGCGTTCCGGTGAAAATATCGACACGGCCGGGGTGTCCGCCGCCATCGACCATGCCGAAGTGCTCATGAGTGCCGCGCCCCATCTTGCCCATGACGCCGTGACCGTGGCTGTCGTCCACGATGAGCAGCGCGTTGTACTCATCGCACAGGGCCCGCATGGTTGGCAGGTCGCCGATCGAGCCCTCCATGCTGAAGACGCCGTCGGTGACGACCCAGATCTGGCCCGTGACGGCAGGGTTAGCCCGGGCCTCCTTCAGCCGCGTCTCAAGGCCATTCTCACCCCGGAGGACGTTGTTGCGGTAGACGCTCTTGTGAACGCCCTTCTTGATCGTGGCCGCGAGACGGATCGCATCGATGATGCAGGCGTGGTTCAGTTCGTCGGAGATGATGGCATCCCCCGGCTCGGCGAGGGTCGGAAAGAGTGCCTCTGCAGCCGTCCACGCCGAGACGAAGGTGTAGCACGCCTCGGTGCCCATGTACGACGCGAGGTCGCGCTCGAGCGCTTCATGCGGGGTGAAGGTCCCGCAGATGAAGCGGACACTGGCGGTGCCCGCGCCGAAGTCGCGCAGGCCCTTGATCCCGGCCTCAACAACCTCCGGGTGGTTGGCGAGCCCGAGGTAGTTGTTCGAACAGAAACAGAGCACCTCGCGCGCGGTGCCCGTTGCATCGTCACGAACGCGGATGGTCGCGTCCATGGGGCTATCGATCATCCGCAGGTGCTTGTACAGCCCTTCTGCGCTCAGGGAGGCGAGGAGGGCATCGGCGCGGGCGTTGAATGGAGGGGCCATGAGTGCCCGACTGTACGGGGCCTCTCAAGAACGCCGATGCTCGGTCAGCGTCGCCGCCGCAGGGCCAGCAGCAGGCCCGCCCCGCCGAGCGCCACCGCCGAGGGTGCCGGCACAAAGCTCACTGCAAAATTGTCAAAGACGCTGGAGTTGGTGTACCCCGCGCCGCCGCCGGTGCCGTTGGCTGAATAGAAGCCAAAGCGGATCGGCGCGCCCGAGGCGGAAAAGTCCGGCAAGGTCGCCGGGGCGCCGAAGGGAAGGTTGAAGAAATCCGCCGGGGCGGGGACGTGGGTGTACGTCGCCCAGGAGGACGTATTGAGTTCGTAACCCGTGTACCAGAGCGTGCCACCCTGCTCGATCGCGAAGCCGATGGCCGAAAGCCCGTTGAGGAACCGGCTGTCGATGGTGAAGGCCAGTTCCGTCAGCGGACCCGCTGAGGCCGGGTCGTACACGAAGGTCGTGAAAAGGTGAACGTTGTAACTCCCCGAGAAGGTCGGGTTCGCGGAGTTCGATGTCAACCGCCCTGTCCCCTCGCGCCCGCTCGCCGTTTGGGCACCGCTGCCGGTTCCGCCGCCGATCCCATAGGGGTTCGGGATGCAGGTCCAGTTCGCGTCAGCAAAGGTGCCGTCGCTCACCATCACCGCCGCCGAAGCGAAGGACGCAAAAGAAGCGAAAGACGCCGTGGCAAGGGCAAGCGAAAGGATGCGGGTGCTCAAAGGTCTCTCCTCGAAGTCGGCCCAAGGGTGAACAGCGCAGCGCAAGCCGAACCGAACCATGAAACGCTCGCGGGAACACTAACGCGCAGTCGCTGCGAGGCAAGGGGCGCTGCATCAGGTGGCAAGATGGAGAACTCCGGGGAACGCCCGATTCTGTCCTCCATCAACCGCCTTCACACCCGTCGAAGAACGCGGTGATGAGCTCGTCCAGATCGCCGGGTTCAACGAGGCCATCGTTGTTGAAGTCCGCCGCGGCGTTGCCCGGCGGATCCGTGAAGTACGTGGTGATGAACTCGTCCAGATCGCCGGGCTCGACGATGCCGTCGCCGTTGAAGTCGGCGGGGCAGACAGGGCGCGTGTCACCTGTGACCTTCACGTCATCAATCGCCCACCACCAGCCGTTGGGGGCACCGGCAAAGTGGAACGCAAAGACCACCGCAGCCCGGCGAGCCGCGGACGGAACGTGGAGCGTCTTGGCGTCGTACGACGGATCCTCCGCGGCCTGTGCCAGCGCGCCGCCGGAGTAGGCGTAGACAGGGAAGGGCGAGAACGTCGCCCCGCCGTCGATGCTGACCAGCACCTCCTGAGTCACGCCGGAAGCAAGCACCGACTCGGTCTTGAAGGAGAGGTAGACGCGATCGAGCAACGAGCAATCAAGCACGGGGGTGCGCAGGAACTCGTCGTGTGAGAGGGTGATGCCGCAGGCGCTGTCCACAATAGCGAACTGCGATCCGAGCCGATGCGAGGCACGCCCGGATTGACGCGGGAAAGCCCCGCCGTTTGCGGAGACCGAGCGCCGGCAGGGGTCGGCAGTCGTCCATGTGTTGACGCCCGACTGCAGGCCCGAGAGGGCCCATCCCGCGGGGATGCCAGCGCTGAAGGGAACGTTGGCGAGCACCGTGGTGGCCCCCTGGGCGGGGACAGAGACATTATCGACGAGGACGTTGTCGATCGCGATCCACCAGTCGTTGGTTGGCTCAAAGTGGCGGAACCGAAGGCGGACACCCGACCGATTGGCCGCGAGGGCCCCGAGCGAGACCGAGAGGCGGCCGTGTACGCCGTCGGCGTTTGCGGTTGTCACCGCTGGTGCGGGCGTGGTGCGACTGGGGGCGATGCGCCGATGGGCAAGCCGCCAGACCGGATCCTGCGTGCTCATGACCTCGATATCAAAGACCGCCGAACCCGAGTTGTTGAGCTGGGCCGCGATATCCGCGTGGACAAAGGGAGTCGCGAGGCCGGTGCAGTCAAAGGGCGGTGTGACAAGGTCGTGCGATGCACCGTTGCCGGTGGGGTTGGAGCCAGTGGCGGCGTCGGAGTCGCTGATGACAAAGCGCCCGCGCGTGGGCACGCCGCTGAAGGTCGGCGGGTTGGCCCGCGATCCCCCCTGCTGCGCGATGACCCAGGTCGCGTTCTCAACGGCCGTCGCGGTGTTGGTGCTCGCCCACCCCGCGGCTGCCAGAGCGGCACTGTCCGCCAGGGCATCGAACGACTCGGCGAAGCGAACATCACCACTGCTGAGCGCGGCCTCGGCACGGAGGGTGCAACCGGGCGCGGCGGGCGACTCAGGGACCAACGCATACTCGAACCGCAAGTGGCGTGCATCGCCGGGGAGCGCCGGTGTATCCGCATACATCGAAACCGCAGAGGTGATCCCGGAGGCGATCGTCACGCCGTTGCGCTGGAGGACGAGGGTGTGCGGATCAGACCCCGCCGGTGGCGTCCAGCGCAGGGTCACGCTTCGGGCCGCCGGGTCGGCATCGGCCGTGAGGTTGGTCGGGCAGGGCCGAACGCTGAACCAAGCCGATGTGGGGATGACGGCCTTGGCAAGCTGCGTGCTCGAGCGACTGACCACCACCGCGGCGGAGCCGGTGGCCTCAAAGTACTCGACTCGGAGGGCATGCCGCCCGGCCTTGAGGCCGATGGGGGAACTCGCCCGCTCGGTGAAGCCGTGCAGACCGTTGTGGTCGATGATCAGCGTTTCACCAAGGAACACGCGCGAGCCATCGTCCGAGGAAATGAAGAACGTCACAAGGTCGGTCGCGGGGACATCCACGAACCCTTCGAAGACCACGCCCACATCGTCGGTGCGGCCCGATCCGGCGATGACGCCGTTGGTGGCGGGGAAGTTGATCTGTGAAACGAGGGCGCTCCCGCTGGAGGCCGTCGACGCAAAGTCGGGAAGTGTGGTCGGCGCGGTCAGCGGGAAGTAGCGGGCCTGGAGCCCGGCCCGCGGAACCGGCGGGTTCTCCGGGTTGCGGTACTGGGCGGGGTCGTGCAGCACGGCCGTCACGGCCACCGTGTCGGTGATGTTGTTCGCATCCGTCACGGTGTAGGTGAACGAATCGGCCCCGGCGGCGCCGACCGGGGGCGTGTACACCAGTTGGTCGCGCCCGCCCGGGCCGGAGCCCACGCTGCGCGTGATGGTGCCGCCCCGGGTGCTGCTGGCGCTGAAAGCGCTGATGGTCAGCGCGAGCCCGTTTGAGTGGAAGTCGTTGGCCAGAACATCGAGCACCGCATTCGCCGGGAGCGCGGGGGCGAAGGTCTGGAAGGTGCCCGCGAAGTCCGCCACGGCGTGGGCGAGAGGCGAGTCGCCGATGCGGAAGGAACTCACCCAGTTGTCCCAGTTGCCGCTCGCGTTGCTGTACTCACCGATCGACCAAAATGTGGTGTCGTCGGTCGGGTCGACGGCGATGGCGTAGTAATCACCCCAGCGCCCTCCGTCATCAGCGTCCCCGGCCCGCAGCGTGGTCGGCGTGGCCATCATGCCCGCCGGGTCAGAGGCGCGGCGGCCCGTCGCGGCCACGGCTACGCGCTGCGTGGGGCTCGTGAGCCCGAGCGAAACGCCCATCTCGTTCTGGCTGTTGATGGCGATAGCGGGAAAGAGCGTGTACGACGTTCCGCCGCCGTCGATCGTCCCCGATTGCACACGGGTGACCGTGCCGGAGGTGGGGAAGTTGTTGGTGTTGAACTCGTGCCAGCGCGCCTGGTTGCGCCCGTTCACGAGCGCGTTCTGCACCATCACCAGTTTGCCGTCGCGCCAATAGGGCATGGTGATGCCCGCGTTGCTCACCGGGTCGCCGTTGAGTGTCGGCGAGGTCCCCGCGCCCGCCACGCTGGGGACGCTGACGGTGGCGAAGGTGAGCGTCGGCGTCGTGGTAGCGTTGCGGATCGCGTACACCCGGACCGAGGTGGAGTTGAAGGCCGCTACGGCGTACCCGGCCTGATTCGCGCCAAAGTGCAGGGCGGGCATGAGTGTGCCGAAGCCCGTCTCGCGCATGGTCGCGTGGGTCGCGGGGGCACCGGTCAGCAGCGGGGCCTTGGCGAAGCACCGGATGCCGACGCCATAGAAGCCGCTCTGCGAGAGGCCGAAGAGGTTGCTCGTGACATAGATCGCGTCCTGGTCATAGCCGAAGCCGGGGAAGTCCCACCAGCACGTCACCGTGCCGGCAAGGATCACCGCGTCGGTGCGGTACTTGTGCCAGATGCCGTTGGGGTCGTCGTCATCAGAGACCGCCAGCGTGATCCATGCCTCGTTGCTGTTGTAGGTCTCGAGCACCAAGACAAAGTACCGGCCCGAGGTGTGGTCATAAAAGCACTTGGGATCAAAGCAGAAGTTCCCCGCCCCCAGCGGCTCAAAGAACCCGGGGTTGCCGGGCGACCCAAGCGGGGCTTCAAACTGCGGCACCCCCGCCTTGGTGTACCAGGCGATCGATTGGTTCACCGTGACCACCACGTGGCCCGGGCCGACGGCGAGGTTCGGATCGGGGGGCGTCCACCCCGTGCTGTCGATCGTCGGAAAGAGCACACGCGGATGGACGCGCTCCTCGGCCATGGTCAGCCCGGCGAGCAGGTCGTTCGGCTCACCCTCGCCCGGGGCGGGGGGCTGCACATGCGCGGGGACAATCTCGCGGATGCGCCGCTCGGGCGCTACCCCACGGTTGGGCTTGGGCTGGATCTGGACGGGGAAGGTCCGCGTGTCGATGACCGTCGCGGCGGTGATGCCATGAACCACTTGACCGGGGACCGATAGATCGGCAATGGGCAGTGCCGGGTCGCGCGGCACGCGCGGTGAAGCGGGCGAAAGCACAACTCCGGGCAGGCCCGGGAGCGTGACAACGTCGTCCACTCGAACCGGCCTCTGGGGTGCGGGTTCGACCTCCGCTGGCCTGACCAGTGGCGGGAAGCCCGCAGGAGGGCGCTCAGCGATCGCCGTAAGTGTCGCCAACGCCAAAACGGATGTGGCAAAGGTCTGCACGGAACCCCCTCATTGGACGGCGTGGCAACAGTTTCTCGGACCAAGAGATCGGTCCGTAGGCGGGGATTCTTCGCCCTCGCACTATTGGCGGTTGCAGAATTTCGGACCTCAGTGGGAATACCGAGGACCCTACACAGCCGCCTCGACACTGCCTGGCCGCGCTCGGTCTTGGGACTTGCAGCCCAGACCATCTCTGAAGTGGCCGGATCGGGCCCAGTCGCACCCGATCGTGTTTTGTCAGGCCTTGTCGGCTTTGCCGATCTGCCACTCTTCCATTTCGACGGGTGCCTGACGACCGAAGATCGTGACGAGCACGCTGATCTTGCCCGACTCGGGGTGGAGCTTGTCGACCGTCGCCTCGTACCCGGCGAAGGGGCCTTCCTTGATGGTCACAACCTCACCGGGCTCGAAGACCATCTTGATCTGGGGCTGGTCCTCGGGCTTGAGCGACGCCGCGAGCATCTTCTCGATCTCGATGCCCTTCATCGCGGTGGGGCGTCCCTTGGTGCCGACAAAGTCGCCCACGCCCGTCGTCTCCTTGATCAAGAAGAAGACGTCCTGGGGGATGCGGCCGTCGTCTTCGAGCTTCATCTCGACGAAGACATAGCCGGGATAGAGCTTGGTCTCGGTGATGCGCTGCTTGCCGCCCTTGACCGTTTTGGTCTTCTCCGTCGGGACCAGGATGCGGCCCACGAGATGCCCCATGTGCTCGATGGCGACCTTGCGCAGCAGCGTGTCGCGCACGCTCGATTCCTTGTTGCTGGCCACCCGCAGCACGAACCAGTTCATCCCGTCGCGGACCATCGGGTCGCCGGGGCGGAACTCAGAGTTGCTCGACGGGAGCGCGACCACCACGGGCGCGGCTGGCGCGGCATCGGTGGAAGCGGTGGTCTCGGCCTTGGGGTCGTGGGTGTCGGGCATGATGCGTCCGGGGTGAACAGGATCAAGGGAAACGGGAGCGAGCGAGGCAGTTCTCATTGAACGCGCGAAACAGCGGGCAAGGCCGCTCAGGTCGCGAGGATGCCAATGAGCGTGAAGAACGTGCGGAAGGCAAGGTCAAAGAGGAAGAGCGAAGCGGAGATCAGCACCGCCGCGCCGATCACGACCCACGTTGAGCCCATGATCTCGCGCCGGGTGGACCAGTTGACTTTCTTCATCTCATAATCGGTCGCGATCAGGAAGTCGACCGTCTTGAGCCGGAGGCCCGCGAAGTAGTACGCCACGAAGGCGCCCAGCAGCAGCACCGCCGCCGCGAGCACGCCCTGGATCACCTGCGGATCGATCGGTGCCACGGCCCGAACGGCGGCCCGGTTGGCGAGGTTGGCGATGGGGCGCGGCGCAGCGCCCGCTTGGACAGAGCCGATGCCCGTGGCCTCGCTGATCTCGTGCGCGCCGGTCATGACGACTGAATCCACCCGGACCACCGAAGTGCGCTCGTCAAAGGCCATGACCTTGGCCGAACCGATGGAGGCCTTCTGGCCGGAAAGATCCGCACTCCCGAGGACTGCGACCTCGGCCCCCGCCGCCGGGGCAGCGCCCGCAAGCGTGACCGTCATTTCATACTGGCTCTTGGGGAGCTTGTCCGCGATGAGGCCACCCTGGGCGTACATCCAGCCGGCCAGCGCCAGCGTCACGACGGCGACGAGGCACGCAGTCATGATCCGAACCCAATAGCCCTGCCCGGGCTTCAGAAGACGCAGGTTCATTCGGTGTCCTTACGGGTCAGTTCGAACTCTCGAGAGCCGCGGCGTGCCACGTTGGCAGGCCTCCAGTCGACCTTGCTTTGCCGAACCCTTCGGGGGAGTGGCAGAGCGGGGTCGGCGTGGCTCCGACGACCCTTGGGCGTCGCCGCCAAGACCGGGAAGAGCAAACAACACGCCGGGAGGGAATCGAACCCGCAACCTGCGGATTTGGAATCCGCTGCTCTGCCAATTGAGCTACCGGCGTACGTCCGGGACCGGCCGGGGCCGACCCGGGTTGTTCTCAAGAGGCCATGGAGGGCGCACCCCGGCCCAGCAGGCCGGAAGGGGCCACCCGCGGCCCGGGAATCACTTGCGCTTGATCTTGTGCAGAGTGTGCTTGCGGAGGCGCGGGCAGAACTTCTTGAAGCCCGCCTTCACCTTCTCGCCGATGCCACCCTTGGTCTGGATCTGAGTGCGGTAGTTGAGGTCGCCGGTCTCGGAGCACTGGAGCCAGACGTATTCGCGACCGGTTGCTTTGCCTTTGGCCATGGCCGAAACTCCAAAAACTGGGCCGGGCGCGAGCGTCCGGCGGGGGTGAAAGGGGTGACGAATCGTAGGGGAAGAAAAAACGGCCCGCCGGTTGTGCCGACGGGCCGTGGAACTTCACGGGTTCGATGATGATCGCAGGGCCCGTCCAGTTTCTGCGCGGTCTTTGGCCCTCAGTTGGGCCGCCACTCCGCCGGACGACGTTCCTGCTGATTGTCAGGCCCGGAGGATGCGGAGACCGCATCCCGGGAAACATTCGATCGATCAGGCGATGATCTCGGTGACCACGCCCGAGCCGACCGTGCGGCCGCCCTCGCGGACGGCGAAGCGGAGGCCCTTCTCCATGGCGACCGGCTTCTCCTGAAGGTCGATCTCGAGAGTCACGTTGTCGCCCGGCATGCACATCTCAACGCCGTCGGGGAGCTTCACGTTGCCCGTCACGTCGGTCGTGCGGAAGTAGAACTGGGGCTTGTAGCCGCTGAAGAACGGGGTGGTGCGGCCGCCCTCTTCCTTCGAGAGGACGTAGACCTCGCCCTTGAACTTGGTGTGGGGCTTGATCGAGCCCGGCTTGCAGAGCACCTGGCCACGCTCGATGCCGTCCTTATCGACGCCACGGAGGAGCGCGCCGACGTTGTCGCCGGCCTCGGCCTGGTCGAGGGTCTTCTGGAACATTTCGACGCCGGTGACGATCGTCTTGCTCGTCTCCTTGCGGATACCGACGATCTCGACTTCGTCGCCGACCTTCACAATGCCGCGCTCAACGCGACCGGTGGCCACGGTGCCGCGGCCCTTGATCGAGAAGACGTCTTCGACGCTCATGAGGAGGGGCTTGTCCTTCTCGCGAACGGGCTCGGGGATGAAGTTATCGATGGCGTCGAAGAGCTCATCGATGGGCTTGCAGGCCGCGTCGTCCTTGGGATTCTCAAGGGCGAGCTTGGACTGGCCGCGGATGACCGGGGTCTCGTCGCCCGGGAAGCCGTACTTCTTCAGGAGGTCACGGACCTCTTCTTCGACGAGCTGGAGCAGGTCGGGATCGTCCACAAGGTCCACCTTGTTCAGGAAGACGACGATGTGGGGCACGCCGACCTGGCGGGCGAGCAGGACGTGCTCGCGCGTCTGGGGCATGGGGCCGTCGGCGGCGGAAACGACGAGGATGGCCCCGTCCATCTGGGCGGCGCCCGTGATCATGTTCTTCACGAAGTCGGCGTGGCCGGGGCAGTCCACGTGGGCGTAGTGACGCTTGGTGGTCTCGTACTCGGTGTGAGACGAGGCGATCGTGACCGTCTTGTTGGCGTCACGGACCGTGCCGCCCTTGGTGATTTCGGCGTAGGTCTTGGGGGTCTGACCGTTCTTGATGGCCGAACGGGCCGAAAGAGCGGCGGTGAGGGTCGACTTGCCGTGGTCGATGTGACCGATCGTGCCGACGTTGACGTGGGGCTTGGTGCGATTAAAGACGCCCTTGGCCATGGCAAAGACTCCGGAAAAATCACTGAAAAGGGAAAGACCGAACCCCGGGCGGTAGCCGCGCGGCTCGCCGAGAAGGAGGCAAGTTTATCCCCCCCTCCGCGCAGGGTCCATTGAACCGCCTCACTCGACCACTGCGCCACCCGTTCACATGGCGAACAGCGCGTCCATCTGGCTGGCGATCTGCTTCAAACGAGCCGCATCCCCGCCCCGCACCTCCGCCGTCGCCCACCGACCCGCCGGGTCGGTCGAGTATCCCGTCTCGTCGAGCGCGCTCAGAACTTCCGCCCATCCGGCATCGCCCGCGCCAAGTTCAACATCAAACCCCTTCCACAGCCCCTCGTTGTCCCGTCGCTTGAGCGAGAAGTCCTTGATGTGGAGTTTGAGGGTCCGTGCGCCGAGGATCCGGGCCCACTGCGCGGGCCGGCCGAAGTTGATCACGTTGCCGATATCAAAGTGGAACCCGACCATCTCACCATCGGGGTGGTCCTTGAAGTCGTCCACGTATCGCGCGGCCTCAAGAGGTGAGAGCAGGAACCCGTTCCAGACATTCTCGATGGCGATCCGCACGCCACATTCCCGCGCCAGCGGCAACACCGACCGGATGACCCGCTGCGAGCGCGTATAGCACTCGTCATAGGGAAGATCGTTGTTGACCACCCCGGGGACCAGCAGCACGCTCGATGCCCCGAGCGACTTCGCATCCCGGATCGCCGTCTGAAGCGCCGCCACCCCTTCGCTGCGGATTCGCTCCAGCGGGTGGTTGAGCGGCTTGCTCCAGTGTTTGCTGTCTACCACTCCATGCACCACGATCCCCGTCTGCCGGGCCGCCGCAATCACCTCATCCACCGGGATCTCTGAAGGCGAATCGATCTCCACCCCTTCAAACCCGCACTCTTTCACGATCGCGAGCCGCTCGGCCACGCCCTTGCCCGCGCCGATCATGCCGTACATCACCGCCTTGCGGAGGGTTCGCTTTGCCTTGCCCGTGGCCGCTGGCACCGCCCCCGGCGCAGGGTCCTGCACCCCTGCGCTCATGGCCCGGGCCGGGCCCGGGACCATCGCCGCACCCGTCGCCGATACGCCCGCCGCCGCGGCGAGAAAGGCCCTTCGTGAAAGCGGAAAAGTGGACATGCGCGAGCTCCTCAGGGTGGCATTGATGCCGGGCGATTAGTCAGATGAAGCGCGTCTTGCCGGGAATGGCAACCGGGGGCATCTCGATCGGCCCCATCGTCAGCGGGTCCGGAACGAGCGATTCCTTGCTGTTCATCGCCTGATCCCAACTGATGGTCTGGCCGGTATACGCCGACATCCGCGCCATGATGGCCATCAGGCACGAGTTGGCGCTCCGCTCGCCGTCGTTGATCGGCGCGCCGGCACGGATCGACGCGAAGAGCGCATCATGCTCGAGCTGGTACATCTTGGCCGCTTCCTCCGGCGAGCCCTTGCCCTTCCAGATCGTCGCGCCGCCGTGGTCCTTCAGTTCATAGGTCGGGGCCCAGCCGTTGATGGTCGCTGTTCCCTTGGTCCCGCTGAGGTAATCCGTGTTGTCACTCGGGCAGTTGTCAATCTGTCGAGTGGTGTGATATGTCCTCAGCCCGCCCTCATACTCGTAGACGGCCGCGAAGTGGTCAAAGACATGCCCGCTCTCCGGCCCCGTTCGTGCCGCCCGCCCGCCCAGGCAGTTCACCCGCCGCGGGACGCGATCCCCCACCGCCCACGCCAGCCGGTCGATCGAATGGACGGCCTGTTCCACGATGTGATCGCCCGAGATCCAGGTGAAGTGCCACCAGTTGCGCAGTTGGAACTCCATGTCGGACCACTCGGGCTTGCGGGCCCGCTTGCTCAGCGTGCCGGTGTGGTACGTCGTGTGAACACTCGTGACCTCGCCGATGGTTCCTCCCGAGACCTGCTCGAACGCGGCCTTCATCCCGGGGTTGTGCCGCCAGCAGAACCCGACGAGCATCGCCAGGTTCTTTTCCTTGGCCTTCCGCGCGCTCTCGATCACCGACCGGATGCCCGGGGCATCGACGGCCACGGGCTTCTCGGCGAAGATGTGTTTCCCCGCCTCCACCGCCGCCTTGATATGGGCCGGCCGGAACGCGGGGTAGCTGCACAGCAGCACCACATCCACCCCGCTGTCGATCACTTTCTGGTACGAGTCAAAGCCCACGAAGCGCCGCTCTGCCGGCACCTGCACCCGGGCCGCGGCTTGGTCCTCCATCTCCTCGACGATCCCCTTGAGTGCGCTCTCCAACCGGTCAGCAAAGACATCCCCCATCGACACCAGCACCACGCCCGGGTCCGCCTTCAGGGCTTGCACCGCCGCACCCGTCCCGCGCCCGCCGCAGCCGACCAGCCCGATGCGCAGCGGGGCGGCGTTCGTCCCCGCCCGGCCCAGCCCGCCAAGACTCGCCGGGGCCACTCCCGCGAGGGCCGCGCCAGCGGGCAACACCGCCGCTGCAGTCCGAAGGAACATCCGACGCGAGATATCTGAGTTGGTCATGGTCTTGCCTTTGGCGGGCCCGCCGAAGCAGCGGGCGCGTTGATCTTTGCTTCACTCGAAAGAGGTCCATCCTCGCACACCACCCTGAACCCGACAAAAGGCCCATCCGCGAGCCACCACGCGCTCTTCGGAATCTGCGGATCGCTCGCGTTCCAGTCACGACTTGCCGGGGCACGCAGCGCGGGCGAGACGGCCGCCGCCGCGTCACGATACGACCCGCCGCGGAGTGCCCCCTTGCTGTCGGGCGTGCTACACCACTCGGCCACGTTCCCCAGCATGTCGAAGAGCCCGAAGCCGTTCGCCGGTTTCATAGCCACGGGGTGCGGCGAGCCATCGCTGTTTTCGGCCACCCACGCCACCGCCAAGACGTCGCCCGCCGGGGTGCCTTGCGCAGAGCCGCCCCCGGCCGCATGCTCCCACTCTTGCTCAGTCGGGAGCCGATACTTCCGACCGCTATGAGCGCTCAGCCACACGCAGAACTCCGCGGCGTTCTTGTACGACATGGTGATCGCCGCGTACCCCTCATGACCGAAGCCACGGTCGGGGGGGAGATAGGGCTTGCTCGGGCGCGTCACCGCATCGGTGCCGCCAGGAAGGGGCGCACCGCGCTCCTCGTCCAGCCGATACACATA
>JBQTIJ010000254.1:0-4635 GCA_052388255.1 Phycisphaerales bacterium | reverse complement strand
GGCCCCCGCCACCGGCGGCGTCGCCACCCGGCTCACCAGCCACCAAGGCGACGAGAGCATGCCCGCGATCTCCCCCGATGGGAAGACCGTCGCCTTCACGGCCCAGTATGAAGGCCCGACCGAGGTCTACACCATGCCCCTCGCGGGGGGAGCGCCGACCCGCCGCACCTACGACGGCACCCGCCCCATGATCGCCTCATGGACGCCCGATGGCCGCCTGCTCTACGCCAGCGACGCCCGCAGCGGCCTCCCGAGCGCGCAGCTCTTCGCCCTCAACATCGACACGGGCGAGCGCACGCTGATTCCCCTCGCCCAGGCCGCCGACGGTGCCTTCGACGACTCCGGGAAAGCACTCTTCTTTACCCGCCTTCCCTTCCAAGGGAGCTGGACCAAGCGCTACAAGGGCGGCACCATCCAGCACCTCTGGCGGTTCAGCGAGGGTGACACTGAGGCCACGCCCCTCACCGCCGACTTCCCAGGCACCAGCAAGCACGCCATGCCCCGGGGGGGGCGGGTCTGCTTCTTGACCGACCGCCCGGGCGAGCCCGCGGGCAACACCGCCATGAACATCTGGTCCATGAAGCCCGACGGCTCGGACCTCAAGCAGCACACCCAGAGCATCGGCTTTGATGTGATGGAGGCGAACCTCGACGCGGCCCCCGGGAGCACCCGCATCGCCTACCGCGTCCGGGCGGATGTCCGGATCTTCGACACCGCCACCGGCACCGATCTTGCCGTCCCCCTCACCCTCGACACCGACCTTGACCAGACCCGCGAGCGCTTCGTCGAGAAGCCCCTCGACTTCCTCACGAGCGCCCACCTCTCCCCCGATGGCGACCGCATCGTCGTCACCATCCGGGGCCGCGTCTTTGTCCTCCCCGCCCGTCAGGGCCGCACCATCGAGCTCACGCGCAAGCAGGGGATCCGCCTGCGCGAGGCCCGCTTCTCCCCCGATGGGACCTCGATCATCACGCTCAGCGACGAGTCGGGCGAGGTCGAGATCCACCGGGCCCCCGCCCACGGCGTCGGCCCCGGCGAGCAGCTCTCCTCGGGGGCGACGGTCCTCCGCCGCGATGCCCTGATGAGCCCCGATGGCCGCTTCATCGCCACCCACGACCACCGCCAGAAGCTCTCGATCTTCGCGACGGCCGAGAAGACCATCGAAGAGATCGACTTCGACGAGGCCGACACGCTGACGAGCATGGCCTGGAGCCCTGATTCCCAGTGGCTCGCCTACACCATCAGCGCGACGAACATGTTCCGGCAGGTCCGCCTCTACAACACGGCGGACAAGTCGATCACGCCCGCCACCTCCGACCGCTTCGACAGCTACGACCCCGCGTGGACCGCCGACGGGAAGTTCCTCGCCTTCATCAGCGACCGCAATCTTGTGAGCGCGGTCGAGAGCCCCTGGGGCCCCTACCAGCCCGAGCCCTACCTCCACAAGAAGAGCAAGATCTACCTCCTTGCCCTGACGGCCGAGGCCCGCTCTCCCTTCGCGCAGCGCGACGAAGTCACAAGCGCCAAGAAGCCCGACGAAAAGAAGCCCGACGAAAAGAAGCCGGAGGAGAAGAAGCCCGAAGAGAAGAAGCCCGCAGTCGACGTCAAGATCGAGCGCGAAGGCCTCGCCACCCGCCTGCACGAAGTCCCGGTCCCGGCCGGGACGTACCGCGACCTCAGCGCCAACGACAAGGGCCTCTTCTTTCTCTCGTCGCCCCCCACGCCCGGCCCCCGCGCCCTCAGCGCGATCAAGTTCGACAACGAGAACATCGAGATCAAGACGGTCGTCGCCGACGTCGCCTCGTACGAACTCTCGCTCGACGGCAAGAAGCTCCTCCTGCGCAAGGGGGAGACCTTCAGCATCATCGACGCCGTCCCCCCCGCGGGCTCTTCCCCCGCCGACCTTGACAAGAAATCCGTCCCCCTCTCGGGCATCACGCTCAGCACCATCCCCAAAGAAGAGTGGCGGCAGCACTTCGTCGACGCGTGGCGGCTGGAGCGCGACTACTTCTACGACCCCAAGATGCACGGCGTCGACTGGCCCGCCATGCGCGAGAAGTACGCCCCCCTCGTTGACCGCATCACCACCCGGGCCGAGCTCAACGACGTCCTCGCCCAGATGGTCTCGGAACTCTCGGCCCTGCACATCTTCGTGCGCGGCGGCGACCTCCGCCAGGGGAACGACCAGATCATGCCGAGTTCCCTCGGCGCGGTCCTGACCCGCGATGCCGCCGCGGGAGGTTTCACCGTTACCCGCATCTACGCCCACGACCCCGACGAGCCCGAGCGCGCAGCCCCGCTCGCCCGCCCCACCACGCGGGTCAAGGAGGGTGAGACCATCCTCGCCATCAACGGCGTCCCCACGCTCAGCGTCGCCGACCCCGCCCTGCTGCTGCGGGCCAAGGCCGGGCAGCAGGTCCTTCTGCGCATCCGCGACAAGGCCGGTGAAGAGCGCGACGCCATCGCCGTCCCCTTCAGCATGCAGGCCGAGGCCGACCTCCGCTACCACGAGTGGGAACTTTCGCGCCGCCGCATGACCGAGACGGCCGGCAGCGGCGAGATCGGCTACGTCCACCTGCGGGCCATGGGCGGGGGGGACTGGACCGACTTCGCCAAGGGCTTCTATCCCGTCTTCAACCGCAAGGGGCTCATCATCGATGTCCGCCACAACCGGGGCGGCAACATCGATTCCTGGGTCATCGAGAAACTCCTGCGCAAGGCCTGGTTCGGCTGGAGCCCCGCGACCGGCAACCCGCCCCAGTGGAACATGCAGTACGCCTTCCGGGGGCACGTCGTCGTCCTGTGCAACGAGCGCACGGCCAGCGACGGCGAGGCCTTCGCCGAAGGGGTCAAGCGGCTCAACATCGGCACCGTGATCGGCACGCGCACCTGGGGGGGCGAGATCTGGCTCTCGTCGAGCAACGTCCTGGCCGACCGCGGCATCGCGACGGCGGCCGAGATCGGCGTCTACGGCCCCGAGGGCGCCTGGCTCATCGAAGGCCACGGCGTCGATCCCGATGTGGTCGTGGACAACCTCCCCCACGCCACGTTCAAGGGCAAGGATGCGCAGCTCGAGGCCGCCATCGCGCACCTCAAGAAGCAGATCACGGAGAAGCCGATCGCCCCCATGGTCCCCCCCCAGCGCCCCGACAAGAGCGGCAAGTAACCGCCGCGGGGAGACTGCCGCGCCCCTTCGCCCCGGCGGGTCCATCTCCCCTACCATCGACCCCTTCATCCGGAGAGGTGTCCGAGCGGCTGAAGGAACGCGACTGGAAATCGCGTATACGGGCAACCGTATCGGGGGTTCGAATCCCCCCCTCTCCGCTTCAAGCAGCCCCCGCCGACCGCGGGGGCTGTTTTCGTTGGTGCCGGTGACGTTCGCGGTGCCGGACCCGGGACCGCCCAAAGCGTGCATGGTCCATCGATCACCGAATCGGGCCGGGCCGAGCGCCAGGCCGGTTCTTCCGCCGACCCTGCTGCATTCCGACCGACGCGGAATCCATTCCAAGCGGTTTGGAAGACATTCCGGCTCGCCCGGAATCGATTCCGGGTGGGCTGGAATCATTTCCTGTTCATGCGGAATCGATCCCGACTGAAGCGGAAGGCATTCCCGGCCGATGGGAATGTTCTCCGGCCGACCCGGAATCAAGCCGCGACGGCCCCCGCCGAAGCGGAGACGCTCCATCCCACCCCCGCGCGGCCCTTCGCCCGCACCGCGCACATGCAAGGACCCTCGCCCATGCCCTACGGCGGAACCAACTACATGCCCCGCCCCGATGGCGACTTCTCAGCGTGGGCCCAGCAATATTACGAAGCCGTCAAGGCCTTCTATAACAAGCAGGGCTTTGACCCCGACCTCTTGAACCCCCTGCTCGATGCCCTCGGCGCATGGAACGCCAAGTATCCCGCCCACGTCGCCGCCCAGGCCGCCGCCGAAGGCGCCCGCCAATCCAAAGACGCCGCCCGGGCCGCGCTGGAGAAGGAGGTCCGCCCCATCACCAACTTCGTGCAGGGCTACCCCGCGACCACCGATGCCGACCGCGCGGCCATCGGCATCGCGGTGCGCGACACACGCAAGACCCCGAGCCCTACGCCGACGAGCGCGCCGCTGGTGCAGGTCGAAAGCGGCCAGCGGCTGACGCACCGCCTGCGCTTCAGCGACACCGCCGCGCCGACACGCCGCGGCAAACCACCGGGGACGATCGGCGCCGAAATCTGGCTCGCGCTCACGGCGACGGGCCAGCCCGCCCCGCCGCTCGGTGACTCATATAAGTTCCTCTCCGTGAGTTCACGCGGCAACCTGCAAACGGATTTCCCCAGCGCCGAAGCGGGCAAGACGGCGTACTACGCCCTGCGCTGGGTGAGCACGCGCGGGGAAAAGGGGCCGTGGTCGGAGGTGTGCGCGGCGACGGTGGCGGCGTAAGTGACGATGGTGGCGGCGTAAATGGCGACGGCGTGAGCGGAAGGGGCGACGGTGGCGGCGTAAATGGCGACGGCGTGAGCGGAAGGGGCGACGGTGGCGGCGCGATCGACCGCTGCGCCGCGCGCGACCACACACCGTGTGCGCGAGAGTCCCCCTCTTCGCCCCAACGGGGCGACGGAATGTAGCCACGGGTGAAGCGCAGTCCGCGTCCT
>JBQTIJ010000253.1:0-2969 GCA_052388255.1 Phycisphaerales bacterium | reverse complement strand
GCCGCCCTTCGGCGCAACTCACTCTCGCTCGCCATCCTCCTCGCCGCCGGGACGCTCGCCGCGCCCACCCTCGCGGACGACGTTGCCCCTGTCGATCCTCCCTTCGAGCCCGTCAAGATCGAGATGCTCCCCGATGAACCCGCTACTCCAGGGTTCGACCGCGCCGCTTACCTCGCCACCAAGAAGGCCGCGCTCGATGCCCAGGTCGCCTTCGTCGCCGCCCGCAGCGTCAAAGCCATCGACGGCCCGCTTCCCAACTTCTACATCTTCGACGGCGTCCCCATCCCCATGGACCTTGACGCCACCCGCATCGGCCTCTTCATGCGCCCAGGGCTCACCGGCGCGCAGGCCCTTGAGTCCGCCCGCGCCGCCGCACTTCAAGCGGGCCTCGCCACTGCAGATGCGGGCCACCTCATCCACGGCGAACTCGTTCTGCTCCGCCTTGCCGCCCCCCTCGCCGATGCCGCCGCCGCGAACAAAGTCATCGACACTCTCGCACAAAGCAACGACATTGATCTCGCCTCACCCGTCTTCATCCACGCCCAGCTCGCCCGCGGCTTCTTCACCCCCTCTCCGCGCATCCTCGTCCGTCTGAAGGACGCCGCCGACACCGCCGCCGCCCTCGGTGTACACGCCCCGGGCGCAGCCGTCATCGAGCGCGACCTCGCCGGTCTTGAGCGCGCCTGCCTCGTCCGCATCGCGGGCAAGAACGGCTTCGCCGCCATGGCCCAGGCCAACGCCCTCGCCCGCGATCCGCGCGTCGAGTGGGCGGAGCCCTCGGCCCGCCAATCCGTCGAGAAGCACGCGACCACCCCAAACGACCCGCTCTTCCCCTTCCAGTGGTCCCACCGCAACACCGGCCAGTCGTACCAGGGCTCACCCCCGAGTCTCGTCGGCTTTGACATGGACACCGACCTCGCGTGGGACATCACCCTCGGTGTCAACACCGTTCTCACCGCCATCCTTGATGAAGGCACCCAGAACAACCAGTCAGACCTGAACTGGGCCAACGGTCGCGACTTCACCACCGGCGTCACCGCCGGCGTCGGCAACGGCGCCCCCTCCACCGAGTGCGAGAACCACGGCACCGCTGTTGCCGGGTGTGTCAGCCAGCGCATCAACAACGCGGCCGGCGGCGCGGGCGTCGCCCCCGCCACCCGTGTCCTCGGGGCCAAGGTCTTCTTCAACGCGGCCTCCGAGGAGGGCTGCGACGGCTTTGCCGATGGGTACGAACCCTTCTGGCTCGCCAACGCCATCAACTGGGCCCGTGGTCAGGGCGCCCGCGTCACCAACGCCTCGATCGGTGTCGGCTTCAGCAACGCCATTCAGGACGCGTACACCACGACCTTCAACCTTGGTGTCGTTCACTTTGGCTCAGCAGGCAACGGCGGCTTTGATGGCATCGGCGACAACGGCTCGGCCTTCCCCGCCTCCGCCCAGAATGTCCTCTCGGTCTCCGCCCTCGGCGCCTATGGCTCGCTCACGTTCTTCAGTAACTTCGGCGTCGGTGTGGATGTCGCCGCACCCGGGCTTGAGGTGGTGACCACCGACCGCACCGGCGCGCTCGGCTACGACCCCATGAACAACACCTACTTCGCGGGCACCTCCGCCGCGTCCCCGATGGCCGCCGGTGTTGCTGCGCTCTTCTTCTCGCAGTTCCCCACCGCCACCGCCGCTCAGGCCCGCGACGCCGTCATCGCCGGCTGCCGCGACCTCGGCGAGCCCGGCCCGGATCTCTTCTTTTCCAACGGCTTCGTCAACGCCTTCAACACCCTCACCGTCAACGCCCCGCCCAACGACAGCTGCGCGAACGCCATCGCCCTCACCGGCGCCACCGCCTCCGTCGGCCCTCTCGAAGTCCGCTGGGCCACCAGTTCGCGCCTTGAGCCGAGCGTCGTCAACGCCTCCTGCCTCAACGCCACCGACCTCAGCAACACCGTCTTCTATCGCTACACCGTCACCAACTCGGGCACCCTGAACGTCAACACCGCCGGCAGCACATACGACACCGTCCTCTTCGTCTACTCCGGCTGCACCACCCTTGATGAAAACGGCAACGTCGCCGAGCAGCCCACCATCCTCGCCTGCAACGACGACTCAGGAGCCGGTGTCACCTCCGCCGTCAGCGGCATCCAGCTCACCCACGGCCAGTCCGTCATCATCAAGGTCGCCCGCTTCGGGGCCGAGCCCGGCCCGGGCCTCCTCCGCCTCGCCCTCACCTACACCGGCGCACCCTCCGCCCCCGGCAACGACGGCTGCACAACCGCCACCAATATCTTCGACCCCGGCACCGGCTCGTTCACCTTCAACCCCAACCCCATCGACACCAACCAGGCCACCGACTCCGCCTGCGAAGCCCGCGAGTCCTGCGGCGAGCCCGGCGGAAACAGCAACAGCGTCTACTACCGGTTCGTCCCCATCCGCGACGGCACCGTCGAGCTCGACACCCTCGGCTCGCAGTACGACACCGTCCTCTCGGTCTTCGATACCTGCGCCAACTTCATTCAGGGCAGTTGCGTTCAGCCCCCGCGCCGCTTCGGATGTAACGACGACATCGCCCCCTCCATCCCCCAGTCGCGAATCAGCGCTCTCGCTGTCTCCGCCGGCCAGCAATACCTTATCAAAGTCGCCGATTACGGCGGCGAAGGCGGCGGCATCCTCGACTTCAACTTCGCCTACACCCCGCGCACCCCCTCCAACGATCTCTGCACCGCCCCCGCCATCATCCCCGCTGCGGAAGGCACCGCCGCCCCCATCACCCAGGATCTCTTCTTCGCCACCCGCTCATCCTGCGAAAACCCCGCCCCCTGCGCCGCCCTCGGTGGCGGCCCCTTCCACACCGTCTGGTACGCCTTCACCCCCGCCACCGACGGCAGTGTGAGCGTCGATACCTTCGGCTCGGAGTTCGACACCGTCCTCGCCCTCTTCTCCTCCTGCGCCACCTTCGACCCAGAGACCGACTGCATCAC
>JBQTIJ010000252.1:0-2504 GCA_052388255.1 Phycisphaerales bacterium | reverse complement strand
GCTCGTGGGCGCTGGACCGGCGTTCGTAGTTGAACGTTGGCGGTTCGGCGTGCCCGCCTTCCCGGTCATGAGCACCAAGGACGGTTGGCGCGGCATCGATTTCGGTATGTAGGCCGCGGGGCCGATGAACGGGCGCAGGAAGGGGCTAACGGAGTTCCTCGCGCCGCAGCACGCGGTACGCCCCCGAGCCCCGGCTGCCGCCGCCACCACCATGCCCGCCGGCGATCAACTGCATGGTCCCGGTGGGGTCGTCCTCAAGAAACTGGATCGTCTTGATGACGGTGCGTCGGGCCCCGTCGCGCCCGCGCGGGTTGAGCGACTCGAGTTCCGCAAGCGTGGCCTTGGTTCCCGCGCCCCAGGCGTTGCCGGCGGAACGCTCGATCGAGCGCGAGAGCAGGAAGACCGCCTGCGGCTTGAGCGCGAGCGCCGCCCGCAGGCCATCGAGGGGGTTCGAGCGACCGCGCGGCGAGGCGGCCTTGAGCCATTCCGACAGCCGCCCAAGGTTGCGGGGCGAAGCGTCAAGGAGCCGGGCATCAAACTGCGCGTAGGGCCCCCCGCTTTGCCCGTCGTCGCCAAAGAGAATGACATTGAACTTCTGCGTCGGTTCGAGCAGGTCAATGCTGCGGCGCAGCTCGGCGAGCACCTGCGGCAGGGTCGAGACCATCGGCCCTGAACAGTCCACCACATACACCACGCTGCGGGCCTTCTCGGCCTTCAGCCCGGCGAAGGTGACACCGATGGGCGCAGCGCTCAGCGACTCTGAGACGGAGCGGTCGGGCGGCAATGGGGCGGTGGGCGCCGGTGGGGCGAGCGACGCGTCGTCGTTGGTCGGCCCGGGCACAGGGACCGATGGACCAGCGCCCGCGCCGGCATTGTCGATGCTCTCGGTCTTTGGGAGGGCCGGGGGTGACGGCGCATTCCGCGGCGGCAACGGAGTCGCCGGGTCCGTGGGCGTAGGGCGGGGCCGCAGGGAGATGTAAACGTCGGTCTCTCCGGTGCCGGGATCATCGGAGAGTCGCGCCACGTTGAACGCGACGGCCCCAAGGACCGACACGAGCGCACCGTGGATCAGGAGCGACACCACGAGCGGGGTCGAGAGCGCGAGCCAACGCGGTCGCTGGCCGAGCCCGAGTTTGCTGAAGAGGGACGGCACACGGGATTGTTGCCGCGCGACTCAGCCCGGCTTGGGACGGGCATCGCCCGGGGGCGGCTTGGCCCCGGCGGGCTTGCCGCCAAAGAGCGCACCATCAAGGGCCGCAAGGCCCGGGCCGGCGAAGAAGAGCGCGGCCGCGCTGCACAGCAGCCCGAACCGCCACAACGGACCTTGCCAATCGGGCACACTGAACACCGGGTGCGCGGGGAGGAACCCGAGCACGGCGTTCCCCGAGGCCATCGCGGGCCCGATGTCGACCAGCCAGAGGGCCCCGACCATGACGCCTGCGATCAGGATCGCCCACAAACGCGTGAGCAGCCCAAAGAGGATCATCGCGCCGCCGACGAGCTCGATCGCCGCCACGCCCCACGCGAGCCGCACCGGCCATGCGCCGCCCGCGAGTGTCGCAGGAACGAGCGCCATCCCGGGCTTCCCATCCTCGCGCGTGCTTGGGGTGCCCGCGGTGTTGATCGCAAGCGCGAGTTTGTACAGTCCGCGCACGTCTCCAGCCGGCGCAGGGACAGGCCCGGGCTTGGTGGCGGGTGCGGCGGCCACTGGCGGCTCAGGGTTCAGAAGATCCGGGCGCAGGGTTCCATCGCCGTTTCCCGTGTCGGCAGTCCCCGGCCCATCATCGCGCACGGCCAGCCCGCCGGTCTTGGAGACCGTCGGCTTGGCGGGTTCCTTTCGCGCTGGGGGCTTGGATGCGGGCTTGGCGCTGGTGCTCTTGCCTGACTCGGGCTTCCCACTCTCGGGCTTCTCCGATGGCTTGGTTGGTCGATCACCTGGCGGCATCTGCACCGCTGGCACACTCGGTGCGGACGGGCTGGCGGCAGGGGGGTTGGCTTGGCTCGGAGCGCGGTCGGTTTCTGCCGGGGCTTTCTGGGCTGCGCTCTCCGTGAGGCCGAGCGCCACCGCTTCCGCCCGGGTCACCGGCTCATAGTGAAAGACCTTCCCCGCGCCCGCCCACAGGAAGGTCACGCCCAACGCGGCCCGAAGGAGCATGGGGGGCCAGGAGAGGGCAATCCGCTCGCGGGTGTTCATGCGTCAGAGCCAAGAGGGGTATCACGCCGCGGGGCCGGCGCGGACTCTCCGCGCACGTCGCTCCGGGGTTGGCATCTGTGCCTATCGACCCACTGGCCCGCCGGGCTGGCGTTTTTCACGGTGTCGACGCTGCCGGGGCCGCCGCGGCGGGAGGCACAGTGGCTAACGGGGCGGGCGAACCTGGCTCACCCTCAGCACCGGCGTAATCGCGGGCCGCGTGCAACTGCACCTGCAGCATCTCAAAGTACCGGCCCTCGCGGGCGACAAGTTCATCGTGCGTGCCGGATTCGATCATGCGGCCTTTTTCGAT
>JBQTIJ010000251.1:0-6041 GCA_052388255.1 Phycisphaerales bacterium | reverse complement strand
CCGTTTCCGTTCGCTGACCCTCAACGCGGAATTCTGTTATCCTGCCGCCTCAAGGTCGGATAACTGGACCCGACCAAGGAATCCGCCGAAGAAATAGAGTATCTCATGCGTATGCACGCAGCCGTGCTACGCTCAACTGAGGAACGGACCTCTATGACCCAGCCGCGAGAGCAACTCGAAGCCGACGTTCTTGAGTGGTACTCCAATCACTTGGCACCGCGTGGCGTGTCGCGCTCCATCAAGCTCGCGCGAGTGGGCGAGCGGGACTTTCGGCTGGCCATCGATATCGAAACCGAGTCGGAACGCTCCGCGACTCATGACGCCTTCGCCGACTGGTGGACCGCCCATTCGGCGCACCGCGAGATCCGGCTGCACTGGCTGCTCTTCGCCGAGACGCAGGGAGACCAGATCGCGCGGCGCGAGTTCTTCCGGGATTTCTCCGGGCGCACACTCCCTGTCCCGCTCGCGGGTGGCGACGCTGCCGGCGTAACGGGCCGCTCGCTCGTCTCCGTGGCGTGACCGGTGACGGACCTTCCCCCGCACATTCTCTCGTGGGCTCGCGAACCCGCCAAGGGTGCGCTCTCGGACCCCTCGACCTCTGTCGATATTGAGCCGGGCGTCAGCGATGGAGAACTCGCGGCCCAGGCCGTCGGGTTCCTCGCGTTGGCGCGGGCCGCGGTGAAGGACGATGACCATTCCGAGGCGCGGATCCTCATGGGGTGGGCCGCGCTCATTGCCGCGACCCGTCTCTACCTGCTGGCCAAGCAAAAGAACTTCTCGGTGGCGGACATCGAGCTTGAGCTCTCGCTCCCCAGATCAGTCACGGCGATCGACGCGAAGCTCCTCTGGAAGCGTTACCACTTTGTCGCGGATTCCTGCGACCGTGCCCGCTGGGTGTTCGCCTCGCGCCAGGCAAAGCCACTCGATGCGTTTCCTGAGACGAGCCCGATCCATCGTGAGGAAGCCGCCGCCTCGCAAGAGGTGCTCACCAGGACAGCGGCCCTGCTTGCTCATGTGGACGGACTGGTTCGATCAGGTGCCCGGTGACCGTCCCCGGCCTGGTCCGCCCCCCGCGCCGCACTCCGGGCAGTGGCCGCCCGCTGGCGTCCCACCAAGGTCGTACCCGCACGCCGTGCATGCGTGTGCGGAGATGGCGTCCCCATGTCCGACGCGCCTGAGCGCGGAATATGCGACGAACGCGGCGATCGAGCCGAGCCCCACCCACAGGACAGAAGGGCCGTAGCGAAAGACCAGATTCCCGACGGCATCGATCATTCCTTCGCCCGTGAACGGCCCATCTGGGCCGCGGAAGTAGCGGACCATGTACACCACGTGCGCACCCAGCGACTGGCCCAGGCGCACGATCAGGTCCTCCGTCGGCCTCTGACACCGCCACTCCAGCATGAACGCCACCGCCGTGCCGGTGGCGAGCGAGGCCAGAGCGTTCCACCAGTGGGGTCTCGCAGGGGTTCTTCCCGCTGTCGGCCGCGTGCCCAAACGGCGCGCCAACCAAAGCGCCGTTAACAAGGCTGGCGCGAGCATGATTCCCATGCCGATGAGGCCGACCGCCAGCCACCAGAGCGGGGGTGGCTCGTGGAAGTTGAAGCCCAGCACCCGCCCGGCAAGGCGGGCTCCCGGGGCGCTCCTCACGGGCGTGACCCCCGCCCACTCGCCCAACTGATACCCGGCCCGGATCGTGGCGTGCCGCAGCCACACGCCGGGGCGCGTACACGCCCACGCGGCCACGAGGCCGGCGAGCAGCATCAGGATGGCGACCCGGCGCGCCACCTCGCACGGTACGGCCAGCCCGGGGCCGAGGATCAGGCCAAACCGGGCCCATGGTGTCCCTCAGAAAGATCTGGCCGCGCGGGCCTCAGACCCGGGCGACGCTGGCGCCGCTCTTCTCGAACATGTCGCTGAACTTGAAGGCCTTGCGCTTCTTCCAGTGGCCACGGTGCAGGGCGTCGCTGGCCAGCAGGGGGAAGAGCGCCGTCAACTCGCCGAAGACCATCTGCTCGTGCACCACATCAACCTTGCCCCAACTGCACGCCTCGCGCAGGGTGCTGCCGGAGAGTGCGCCGTCGCGGCTGTCGGCCACGGTCATCTGCACGGCGTACTTGTGCATGCTCACATCGCCGCGGGACTTACCGCCCTTGCGCTCCACAAGGAGTTCCGCGGCGACGACGATGTCCTGGGCGAAGTTCTTGGGGACGCCGCCACCGAGCATGAGCAGGCCGGTGTCCTTGCAGTTCATCTTGATATCGGTGAGTTCGCGGAAGTCCTTGCCGCTGTCGAAGGCGACGAAGGCCTCGCCCCGCTCGCTGCGCTCGACCTGGTGCATGACGATGCCGAAGCCAGCGGAGCAGTCGCTGAAGGCGGGAACAAAGATCGGCACGCGCTTCTCGAAGGCGGTCTTGACGATGCTCTCGTTGCGCGGGTGCTTCTTGGAGAGGTACGCGCCCATCGCCTCGATGAACTCGCGGCTGCTGTACGCGCCGGGCTCGAAGCTGTCGAAGATCTTCTTGGTCGCGTCGTCGCAGTCGCGCAGGTCGTCCTCGTTGATGTAGGTGTCGTAGATGCGGTCGATCATCAGGTTCCGCAGGGTCACGTCGTCCACGGGCGGGGCCTCGGGCGAGCCGGGGGCGATGTAGTGCTTGAACCCCAGCCCTTCGAAGAAGTCCTGATCGACGATGTTCGCGCCGGTGCTCACGATCGCATCGATCATGTTGTTCTCGAGCATCGTCACGATCGCCTTCTTGAGCCCGGCGCTGATGAGCGAACCGGCGAGCGTGAGAACCACGGCGCACTCGCGGTCCTTGAGCATCATGGAGTAGATGTCGGCGGCGTTCGCGAGGGTGCGGGCGGAATACGCCATCTTCCGGTAGCTGTCGATGACCGGGCGCGCGTCGAACGCGCCGATATCGATGTGCTTGACGGGGTTGGCCAGGAGTTCCTTCTTTGTCCAGTTCGCCATGAGCATGTCTCCGAGCCGGACGGGCGGTTGCGCCGTCCGCTTTGTGCCTTGGCCAAGCCCCCCTGGCCGAAACGTGTGATGTTTCCCGGCGCGGGGGTGACGCGCCGGGGGATTATTCGCACCCCGGCCCGCCCGCGTTCGGTCGCGCGCTCAGGAAAGCCCGTACCCCGCCCGGCGCTCGTAGTCCCGCCAGCCGTTCGCCTCCGCATCGGCCCCAAAGGACCACGCCGCCGGGTCCCACTTCAAGGGCCGTTTGTGCCAATAGGCAAGGTTCATCAGGTGGCAGCAGGCCACACTCCGTGCCCCGATCTCCACATCGCAGACGGGCTTCGCCCGGCTCTCGATGCAGTCGAGCCAGTTGTCGTGATGGTTCCCCGAGGGGGCGATGTGCACATCGTCATCCTTCAGCGGGTCCTTGACGATGCTCTCCGGAGTGGAGGTGAGGCGGTCACGGTCAACATACAGCGAACCCGACTCGCCCACAAAGAGGATGCCGTACTTCGGCCCACCGTGCGAGACCTCGAGGCCGTTCGCATAGCGCAGCCGGGCCCCGCGCAGGTCACTCGGTGAGGCTGGCGGAAGGGCCTCCACCGGCCCGCTGCCGTCGGCATCAAGAGCCCACTGCACGATGTCAAGGTGGTGCGCTCCCCAGTCGGTCACCATGCCCCCCGAGTACTCGCGATACTTGCGCCAGTCCGGAAAGTGCTTGTGTACGCCGCGCGGCGAGAGCACCGCGCTGTAAGGACGCATCGGCGCGGGCCCCAGCCAGCGGTCCCAATCAAGCCCCGGCTCCATCTCCTCGCCCGGCAGGTCGCACATCACGCTCGTATCGCCCACGCCCACATGGGCAAACTGCACCCGCCCAAGCCGCCCGGATCGGATGATCTCGACCGCCTGACGGAATCGCCCTTCGTATTCGCTGCGTTGCTGGCTCCCTGTCTGGAGCACGCGCCCCTTCTCGCGCACGACCTCGATCATCCGCTTCGCTTCCCCGAGGTTGAAGCAGAGCGGCTTCTCGCAGTAGATGTCCTTGCCCGCTCGCGCCGCGTCGAGCACGTGCCCTGCGTGCCAATGGTCGGGTGAGCCGATGACCACCGCGTCTATGCCCGGGTGAGAGAGCAGATCCTCATGCCGGTTGAATGAGGCGCAGTCGCTGTTCCCCGCACCCTCGTCCACAGTCTTCTTGGCCTGCTCGCGCCGCGAGGTGTCGACATCGCAGACCGCGAGCACGCGCGTCCGCTTGTTCTTGCGGAAGGACTCAACCAGTCCGCGGCCCTGGATCCCCACGCCGATGATCCCGATGCCGATCTGCCCATTGGGGCCGGGGCGGCCGCGGGTTCGGCCCAAAACATGAGATGGGATGAATGCCGGTGCGGCCAGAAGGGCCGAGGCGGTTGAGAGGAAAGTGCGCCGAGTCAGCATGCCGGGCACGATACCCCGCACGGCCTTTTCTCGCAAACCCTCACAGAGCGCAGGTGGGCACTATGAAGTCTGGTGGGCTCAATGACGGCAGGCGGGCTCAACGACGAAAGAGCAGGAGCACCCCGAACCCAATGACAAGCGCCACCGACGTGACCACGACCCAGTTGGCGTAGCCCGGCCCGCTCCCCTGGGCCGTTCCTTCGATGGCCGTGCCGCAGTGGGCGCAGAGTTCCGCGTCGTCGATGATCTCCTTCCCGCAGCTCGGGCACGGGCGAGTGACGCCTCCGAAGGACTGGAGATCATGCTCACTGGGGCCTTCGTCCGCGCTCACGGGGCCTCCTTTGCCGCACCCACCACCGCAACAGCGATTCACGACCTCGCCCCGGTGGGGGGGCGGGCGGAGGGAACGTTCGTTCTCAGCGTCCTTTGAGCGTCTGAACATCGCTGCAAGGATAGGGAACCAAGGCCCTGCGCAGGGCCCACCGGTGCCACACCCGGGATCGACGGCCCGTCCACGGGTCGCCCCCAGAACCACCGCTTCAGTCGCGATTGCGCGGGCCGCTCGAACCGCGTCCCTGCCGGTTCTGTATACTCAAGCGGTCGTCGCCCGACCCCGCGTGCCGCCCGCGGTTTCTTCATCAAAGTTGAGTCGCCCAGCGCAGGACCCTCATGCCCACAACCACCCCGACCTCCGCGCCCGGTGCGCCCCCGAGTGTCCCGCCGTCCGCGCCTGCCCGCGCTGTGCCGATCGCCGATGCGGTGCGGGCCCGCGTCGCCCGGACGGTGGTCGGCCAAGACACCGTCGTCGATGCCATTCTGATCGCGCTGTTGACGGGCGGGCACCTCCTGCTTCAAGGGGTGCCGGGGCTCGCCAAAACGCTCCTCGTGAACGCGGTAGCCAAGGCGACGGACCTGCAGTTCGGGCGCGTGCAGTTCACCATCGATCTGCTTCCGGCGGACATCCTCGGGGCCGAGATTCTCGACGAATCGACGCGACAGTTCCGCCTGCACAAGGGGCCGGTTTTCACCAACCTGCTGCTGGCCGACGAGATCAACCGGGCCACGCCCAAGGTGCAGTCGGCCCTCCTCGAGGCCATGCAGGAACGGCGCGTGACGGTCGGCAACAACGCGCTGAAACTCCCTACACCCTTCCTCGTCATCGCCACGCAGAACCCGATCGAGCAGGCGGGGACCTTCGAACTCCCGGAGGCGCAGCTCGACCGCTTCATGCTCTGTCACCGCCTCGCTTATCCGGACAAGGAACAGGAGACCGAGGTGGTGCGGCGTTCGCTGAACCTCGGGCTGGTGCGCGATGCCTCCGGCGGGGCTGTGCCGCGGACCGCCTTTGATGCGATCGAGAGCGAGCCCGTGGTGCGGATCGAGGAACTCACCGCCGCCATGCAGCAGGTGCAGGCCGTCCACGTGAGCGAGGTCTTCATCCGCCACTGCATCGACCTTGTTGACCGTACGCGCTCCTGCCGGGATCTTGAACTCGGCTGCAGCCCGCGGGCCGGCATTGCCCTTGTGCAGGCGGCGCGCGCCCGGGCGTTCATCAAGGGCCGCGACTACGCCATCCCCGACGACCTCTTCGCCCTCGCGCCCGATGTCATGCTCCACCGCATGCGTCCTACCTACGAGGCACTCT
>JBQTIJ010000250.1:0-20559 GCA_052388255.1 Phycisphaerales bacterium | reverse complement strand
TAGGAGCAACCAACCGGGCAAGACCCGGGTCGGCCACACTGCGGCCATTGTGTAGTCATAAGCATACGGCTCCGGTATGCCAGCGCGCCAGTCATGATTGGGCTCCGGGAGCTTGTCGCCCGACCAGATCGCCATGAAGCTGCCGAAGGGCACACCAACCCAGCGCACATAATACTGCGAGCACTCGTGCTCGCGTATGTACGCGCAGGCCTCCTTGAAAGGGATTGGTTCCTGGCGCATCGTCTTGATCTCTGAGGCCCACACTGGTTCCACCCCAGGCCCAACATGGTTGCGGCCGCCCGCGTTCAAGATCGTGCAATCGATCCACAGCTCCCGCCGCAGAAACGAGTTGCGATCAGACCACGCCGCCCTCATGGACGGATCGAACCGCCGCGTATTCCTTTCCGGGAGTGCCACGCGGCCGTTTATGGTGTCGATGAGAACGACACCCGCTTGCACAATCACGGCTGCACAGAGAGCGACCGCCAAGGAGGGGCGATGGAGTTTCACCGCCAATGCTCCACTTGCGGCAGAGCGGGCAGCGGGTGAGGTGGCACGCATGGTGGTGCCATGGCGTCCTTCCGGACCCTGTCCTGCAGCGCCTTCAGGTTGCTCGTGCGGCCGTCGGTCATCGCGTGACTCACGAAGAAGGGCGTCGTTCCTTCGATCACGGATCCTTGCTGGCAGTCACTTCGGGGCCACCGTAGGCGCCGTGAGGAACGTCACTACGCTCTGCATCTGACGACGGCGCACGCGACCCCACGCTAGCGCGACGCCATACCACAGAGCAAGGACCAGCAGGACGTTGATGGCCAAGCCGTGGACAATGACACCGGTCGGGAGGCAGAGGTCGCCGAAGGGACCGCGGTCTTTCCTCCACCACGCCTCGTTTGTTTGCCGCTGTTCCGCCACGATCGCAAGGAGGGGCCACCCAGCTGCATCGCGAACGTAGTTGAGATCGGCATCGAGTGTCTTCACGACTTCGCGCACATGTGCCGACATGGTACTTATATCTGCTCGGTCCCAGTGTGCGGCCATGGACTGCTCCAGATAACCCCGATCAGCGCTTATTGCCGTTTCCTGAGTGTACCTGGTGCGCGCTTCGAAGACCGCGCGAGAGACCGACCCAGTCTTGACCAGTACCGGCTGGGGGCCTTCAAGGCTCCCCCAATGCACATGCAACAACAATGTACTGAATGCGAGCTGGCCGATCGTTGCGCAGATCGCTCGCACGAACAGCCGCCTCTGCCATGAGCCGATGCACTTTGTCCTTGTGAGCATCCACATAATGGGTGTGTCCTACGACGCGGCGGAGGAGTGTGTTCGCGGGCCTCTGGGAGATCGGGGTCGAGCGGGTTCTCAGGACGGAAGCAGCGGCATTTGTCCAGCAACCCATCGCACTTCTTGAGGCAGTTGTCAGAGCCCGGCCCCATCTCGCCGGAGCGGTTGCACGCAGTGTAGATCGCGGAGCTGCACAGGAGGACACAGATCGGCGGCGACGCTCACGGTCTTGGTCCACTGCGGCGAGATTGGGCGGTTGAACCTGTCCATGTACGTTCCGTCGTCCGCGCTGCCCCCGCCGCCGTAGGCCTTGGAGGCAACCTCCGGCTCAGGATATTCAAGACCCACGCCCGCCGATGCACCGAGTTGGGTAGATCAGCACTGGGCACGTTGATGACTCATTCGACACATTCCCCACATTCAGGGCACTTCCTCGCTTGCATGTCGAGCGGGTATAGGCACTTCGTGCAACTCGAGTCCTTCGGCCTGAGCGACAGCAATCGCATGACACCAACGATCCCGCAGCCACTGAGGAGCGGCCACAATGGGATGCGTCGGGCGCCCGGCGTCGCATTGAAGCAATGACGAAACAGCTGGCCATAATTCAGGTCCCACACATTCTCGCACGTCAACCACAAGGCGCGGTCCCAGTTCGGATGCTTGAGGCCGGTGTGTATCGCGAGGTGATGAGGCGTCACGTACATCACAACCCGGCCCGGCAAGCAGATCCCTGCGTGGCTCGGAAAGCACGTCATCGAGAAGATCCACAAAGCAACACCCGAGAGCAAGACGAGCCCGCTTGCTCGCCTGCGTCCTCGACTAAACGTGATGCGGGACCGCGCCGACCGCGTCGCGCCTTGCATAAGAGTGCTCCTCTACCGGCTCTTGGGGGGTGCGGGCTCGTTCGTGTCGCTGGTCAAGCTCGTGGTGCTCCCCACCACGCGGCCAAGGGTGTTGCGGCTGAAGGTCTGGTTGCGGCTCTGGGTGGTGATGCCCGAAGAGTTCTTGACCGTCCGGGGCGTTGGTGGTGTGCTTGGCCATGCCGGTTCCGAAGAGGCGCGTCCTTGCCGTGAGTGCATGGTAACACCTGGCGAGGGGGCCCTTGATCAGCGCGTGCTTCGCGTTCCTGAGGGGGTCGGAGCGACGTGGGCGGAAGAGGTGCCGCGGCGTGGTCTGATAATCTTTTCAACGTCCGAATCTGGCTGGAAATCGGCTGAAACAGTTGCAGTCTCGGGTGATCCGCGTACAATGGCCTTGTCGTGATCGGGGGCAGATTGGGCCGGGAAGCCCATCGCCCGGGTACTCATTCTCTTTGGGAGGCAGACATGAAGCGTTTTCTTGTGGCAGCACCGGCGGTCGTTCTGATGGCTTCGAGCTTGGCGTGCGCGCAGTTCGGGCCGAACCTGCTGAACAATGCGGGGTTCGAGGATCCGCTGGGCTTTGACTTCGCCAACCAGTCCAACTGGAACGGCTTCTTCGGTGGGCCGGGGGGGACGTTCCTTGAGGCGTTCAACACCACGGGGGCCTCGCCGCGGAGTGGGGCGAGCGCGCTGGTGACGACGATCCGGGGTGTTCCGGGGATCACCACTGGGTTCGACGCCTTCACTGGGCATGTTCAAGTGGTGAGCGGCATCATGGCCGGAGAGACGTACGAACTGTCGATCTGGGCCCGGTCGAACCCTGTGATTCTCGATGGTGCGGAGTTCCGTGTTGAGTGGCGGGATGCTGGTGGGGGCGAGATCAGCCGCTTCAACTCGGTGATCCAGATGGGGCTCACGGCCGAGTATCAGCAGTTCAGTTTCACGCAGACCGCTCCGGCTGGCGCGGCGAGCGCGGCCATTGTGCTGGCGGTGCAGAGCTTCTTCCACACCGGTGTGCAGGCGGATACGAGCGTGGCATGGGATGATGCCTCGTTCCGCACGATTCCGACGCCGGGTGCCGCGGCCATCTTCGCTGTGGCGGGGTTGCTGACGGCGCGTCGTCGTCGCTGAATGGCCCAATGACCCTCGATCGCTGATCTGGTCCTGGCGGCGAAGGCGCCGCCAGGGCCCTATTGGCGAGGCCTTGGCCCGGGGGGACTCTGACTTAGTGAGGGTTTTTTTCGAAGGCGATCGGGCTTCTGGAGGAGTGTGGGGACGGGCGGACGCGGTTCTCGGACTATGTGGGTCGTGGGTGGATTGTTTGACAGGACCCAGAACCGTGGTAGACTGGAACTTACCGTAACTGTTTCATGCAAGGACTGCACCATGGCCTCGATTCGGAAACTTGCTCTTGAGGCCGGGACCTCGGTCGCGACGGTTTCGCGGGCGCTCAATGGGCATGCCCAGGTGAGCGACGATGCTCGGCGGCGGGTGCTCGATGCGGCGGCGCGGATGGGGTATTCGAAGTCGGTGGGCAAGCGTTCGACGACGGTGATCGGGCTTGCGTATCCGGGCGATCCGGTGCGGGCGGATTACGGCGCGTTTGAATCGGCTCTGCTGGCGGGCATCCTGCGCGGGATCAATGAGCACCGGTTTGACCTGCACATCATCAACCTGCAGCGGGACAAGCGGACGGACGAGAACTTCACGCAGTTCTTCAATCGCAAAGGCCTTCGCGGGGTGATCCTGCGGACGTTTGAGCGCAGCCGCGAGATGTGTGTGGAGATCGCGGCGGAGGGCTTTGCGTCGGTGGTGGTGGCGGACCGGTTCGATGAGCCGTTTGTGAACTTCGCGTGCTGTGAGTCGAAGGGGGACAGCCGGCGCGCGGTGGAGCATCTGATTCACCTTGGGCACAAGCGGATCGCGCTTGTCGTTCACAACATTCCGGACACGGACCATCGCGACCGTCGCGAGGGGTATGTGCTGGCGATGAAGGAGCACAACCTGCCGGTCGATCCGGCCCTTGTCATCGAGACTTCGGCCTCGATGGAAGGTGGGGCGGGGGCGATCACGCGCTTGCTTGGTCAGAAGCACCCGCCGACGGCGGTTTTTCTGACGGACCCGATGGCGACGCTGGGGGCGATCCGGCGGTGTCAGGAACTGGCGGTGGTGCTTCCGACGGAACTTTCGCTGGTGGGCTTTGACGACAGCGATGTTCGGCGGCATGTGTGGCCGCCGGTGACGGCGGTCTGCCAGGATGCGGACATGCTCGGGTATGAAGCCGCGCTCTGGCTGACGCGACGGCTCTCAGGGAAGGCCGAGGGTTCGTTGCGGCTGGTTCGGCAGACGATGTTTGAGATCAACCGGACGACGGGTGCGCCGCCGCGGACGCAGGTGCGGGTCTTGCCGGATGGACGCCGGGTATCGATCGATTGACCGTGAATGGCGGTCGGACGGTTGGCTCCTTGCGGGGCCGGCTGGCCCCGCCGGGAGAATGCCATGGGCCAGACGACGCAGCATGCTCGACAACACCCTCGCGGGTTCACGCTGATTGAACTGCTGGTGGTGATTGCGATCATCGCGCTTTTGGTTGGCATTCTGCTGCCAGCGCTCGCCACGGCCCGCGATGCGGCGCGGGACACGAAGTGTCGCTCGAACATGAGCCAACTTGGGATTGCCCTTTCGCTTTATGCGAACGACTACAAGGGGCTCTTTCCGCCGGTGCTGGACAACGCGCCCGACCCGAATACGGGGCGGCTGAGCATGATCTGGTACGACGAAGCGCGGATCGGCGGCTATCTGCCGCAGATGGACGACACGAACATTCTGCCCGGCAACACGCGGAGCAACACGGTGGGCGGGGGCGGGATGACCTGCCCGAATCACATTGATGCGGGGCGGTCGTACACGATGAACTTCTGGGCGGCGAGCGCGGGGAGCTGGCGGCTGGTGAACGGGCGGGTGCAGTCGTTCAAGCCCGGCGCGTCACCGATCGACCCTGGTCAGGCGTCGCGCGGGCGGGGGTTTGACCAGACGGTCGACCAGTCCGCCAAGACGCTGCTGCTCTCTGAGGCGTGGGGGCTTTTTCGCTCGGAGGCGGAGCCGCGGACGTGGTTCACGATCGGGCAGGTGGGGCAGGATGGTCGGCCGGGGCAGCGCTTTGGTGGGGGGACGGGCGTTCCGGCGAGCTCATTCCCGGGTGACTGGCTGGGGCAGGCACCGGAGATGGGCCCGACGGGTGTGGCATCGAACCTGCGGTCATACATCCCGTTCTATCGCCATCCGCGCGATCGCAAGACACCGCTGGGCACGGGCTCGGGGGTCAACTTCCAGTTTGCGGATGGTCATGTGGGGCAGTTCAAGTACGCTGATCTGGTGGAGGCGAACGGCGCGAGCACGCTGCGGGTTCGCTGGTCGCCGTTTGATGAACGGATCAACATCCCGTGAGTTCTCGACGGCAGGGGGGGCGTTTGCCTCCGTCCTGCACTTTGCTTTCTGCACGCTGACACCGCTCGAATTACGTTTCATTCTTAGGAGATCGAAGATGCACGTTCTGAAGAAACTCGCCGCCGCCCTCTGCAGCGCGGTCTGCGCCTGCGCGGTGCAGGCCCAGAACCTTCTGAATAACCCGTCGTTCGAGCAGGCCGGCGGCCTGCTCGAAGGGTGGACCACGTTTGGCAACGTCTTCCGGGAACAGGTGCTTCCTATCGATGGGACGCACAGCATCAAGCTCTTTGGCAACTTCACGCCGGCCACGGTGAACTTCTCCGGGCTCTTCCAGGACCTTCCGGCCAGCTCAGGGCAGGAGTGGACGCTGGGGGTGACTGGGATCAACGCTGCGTTTGACGCGATGCAGAGCTCGAACCGCGCGTTGTTGAAACTTGAGTTCTACAACGAAGCCGGGGACCTGCTCAGTGCCAGTGAGGTGGACGTGCTGACGGCGGCCACGCCTTTGGGTATCCCCTCCGCGGCGTCGGTGACGAGCGCAGCGCCGGTGGGGGCGACGCGGGCCCGGCTGAACATTCTCTTTGAGCAGGGGGCGGATGGAGCCGCGGGCGCGGCGTTTCTTGACCAGGTAACGGCGAGTGTGCTTGGCGCGGGGGACGTGGCGGTGACGAACCCATCGTTCGAGGTTGCGGGCCCGGGGGGCGGGCCGATCGGCGGGTGGCAGAGTTTCAACAACGCCTTCCGGACGAGCAACGGGCCACGGAGCGGCGCGTTCAACCTGACGCTTGCGACGGGGAATGTGTCGGGTGTCTTCCAGGACTTCCCGGCGCTGCCGGAGTCGGTGTGGGAGGCCTCGGTGTGGGCGATGAACTCCTCGACGAGCGATCCGCTGCAACTGCCCGACTTTGTGGTGATGAACATCGAGTGGCGTGATGCGGTGAACAACATGATTTCGTTCGAGACCGTGCTGGTGGTCGATGGCTTCACGCCGTTCGATGCCTACTCGCAGGTGACCTTGTCGGGGACGGCTCCTGCGGGGACGTCGACGGCCAGGATGGTGATTCTTTACACGGCTTCAGGGGGCGCGGGGACGGTCCAGATCGACGATGCTTCGTTTGTGCGGGTGAGCTCTCCTCCGCCGCCCCCGCCGAGCACGAACCTGCTCAACAACGCGGGCTTCGAGCTGCCGCTGGGCTTTGACTTCTCAAACCAGGCCAACTGGAACGGCTTCTTTGGCGGGCCGGGCGGGACGTTCCTGCAGGCCTTCAACAACACGGGCGCGATTCCCTATGAGGGGAACAACGCTCTGGTGACGACGATCCGCGGGGTGGAGGGCGTGACCACGGGCTTCGGCGCGTTCACGGGTCATGTGCAGGTTGTCCAGGGTGTGACGGCCGGAGTGCCGTACATCTACTCGGTGTGGGCACGGGCCAACCCGAGCATCAACAACGGGGCGGAGTTCCGCATCGAGTGGCGCAACTCGGCGGGGCAGGAGGTCGGTCGCTTCAATATGCCGATTGAGTCGATGCTGACGGGCGACTACCAGCAGTTTGTCATCAACGAGACGGCGCCGGAGGGCGCGACGCGGGCGGCTTTGGTGATGGCGGTGCAGAGTTTCCTCAACAACGGGTTCCCCGCTGACACGAGTGTGGCGTGGGACGCGGCGTTCTTCGGCCCCGCGGCGGAGCCGTGCCGGATCGACTTCAACAACGACGGCATCGTTGAGCCGGGGGACCTTGACGAGTTCATCACGGCGTTCTTCAGTGACATCCCCGAGCAGCGTGCCCTGTGCGACTTCACAGAAGACGGCATCGTTGAGCCGGGTGACCTTGATGAGTTCATCACGGCGTTCTTCGCGCGATGCTGAGATCGGGCCGGTGACTGTGGGCATCAGGTGCCCGGTTCTTCGCCGGTGCGACGACCGTGTGGACGGCCCCCTCTTCCGGCGTGGATTCGGAAGAGGGGCAGGGAGACCGACCGCTGCGACGCCTGTCACCCATCGCGACTCTGCACGGGGCCACGGGGCTTCCGCCGGCGGGGCTCATGATCCTGCTGCTGGCGCTGGTCTCGGCGGGGTGGCTGGGGGCGTGGCCGGTGCCGGAGCGCACCGGGCGTTCGCTGTGGACGTTTGCGCGGCTGCACGACCAGGTCTATCGCCCGATCATCGCGGAGTGGAACAGCGCGGGCGGCACGCGCATTGAGCCGACGCTGATGGCGCTGCCGGCGCTGGAGCGGCGGATGCTTGCGGGCTTTCTGGCGCGGACGGCGTGTGCGGATCTGCTTGAGGTTGAGCGGCGGATCGCGGCGCGGGCCTTTGCGGGCCCGCTGGAGGATGTCGGGTTCGTGGATCTGACGGATCGGCTAAAGGCCGAAGGGCTTGATGAGGAGATCAACGCGGCGTCCTTTAGCCCGTGGACCTCGCGCGGGCGGGTCTTTGGGCTACCGCATGATGTTCACCCTGTGATGCTCGGCTACCGGGCCGACATCGTGGAGGGTGCGGGGATCGATGTTTCGCAGATCGAGACGTGGGACGATTTCGCCCGGGTGATGGCGCCGCTGATGGTGGGGAAGGACGGAGGCGGCAAGCCGGAGCGGTACCTCCTGAACCTGTGGCCGACACAGGGGGAGACGATTGAGGCGCTCATGCTGCAGGCGGGGGGGGCGTTCTTTGACTCCGATGGTCAGCCGTGCATCAACTCGGCGGTGAACGTGCGCACGATCGCGCAGATCGTGGCGTGGACCACGGGCCCCGACCGCATCGCGGCGGAGGCGCCGGACTTTTCTGCCTCGGGCAACCGGCTGAAGCTTGATGGCTTTGTTATTGCGTCGATCATGCCCGACTGGATGTGCAACTATTGGAAGAACGAGATCCCGCAGCTCAAGGGGAAGGTGAAGCTCATGCCACTGCCGGCGTGGGAGCGCGGCGGCCGTCGGACGAGCGTGTGGGGGGGATCGATGCTGGGGATTTCAAGAACGGCAACGGAGCCCGACGAACTCTGGGCCTTTGCCAAGCACCTGTATCTCTCACCCGAGATGGCCAGGGAAATGTACCTCCGAGGGGACATCATCACGCCGGTGCGGTCACACTGGAATGACCCGGTCTTTGCCGAGCCCGATCCATACTTCTGCGATCAGCGCAAGGGATTGATGTACATTGCGCTCGCTCCGCATGTGCCGATGCGCACGAGTTCACCTTACAACAACTCGGCGATCCTTGCGGTTCAGGATGCGGTTGTTGGGCTCACGGCGGATGCGGAGAGTGCGGGCGAGTTCGGCGCCGTGGCGCTGTTGCCCGCGGCGAAACGGCGGCTGGATGAAGCGCAGGCCCGCATCGCGACGATGCTCGACCGCAACGTCTTTCTCCGCGATCAGAGGGCGGCGGGCACGCCCGCCGACGCGGGGGGGAGCGTGGGGGGTGCGGGGCGAGGGGCATTTGCAAGCGAGAGCCGCGCCGGCCTGGCGGTGGAGCGATGAGGGGGGCACTTGCACTGTCGCCGCGGGCTGCGCCATGGGTGTTTCTGACGCCCTTCCTGGTGGTGTTTGTGCTCTTTTGCGCGGTGCCGCTGGTTCGGGCGGCGACGCTCTCGATGCAGCAGACCTTCGGCCCGGGCAACGCCCGCTTTGTCGGGTTTGACAACTTCAAGAACCTCCTTGCCGACCCGCTCTTCTGGACGGCCTCGTCCAACACCGCCATCTATGTGATGACGTCGGTCTTCATCCAGCTGCCGCTTTCGCTCGGGCTTGCGCTGCTGCTCAATCGGCCCGGGCTGCGCGGACGGGCGGTCTATCGGCTGATCTTCTTCTCCCCCGCGCTGGTGGGGGTGGTGTTCGTGGGAATGATCTTCGGGGTGATCTTTGAGAAGCGGACGGGGCTCCTGAACCAGGCGCTGCACGGCGCGTTCGGGTGGGACCTTGATTTCCCGTGGCTTCAGAACTTCATCATGCCCTCGCTGGTGGTGGCGACGCTCTGGCAGTATCTCGGCTTCAACATGATCTACTTTCTTGCGGCGCTGCAGAATGTGCCGCGGGAACTGGAGGAGGCGGCGGAGCTCGACGGGGCGGGTCCGGTGCGGCGCTTTCGCACCGTTACGTGGCCGAGCATCCGGCCGGTGGGGACGTTCGTGGTGCTGCTCTCGGTCATCGGGAGTTTTCAACTCTTTGAACTCCCGTGGATCCTGCTCAAGTCGGGCGCGGGTCCGGACAACCGCGGGCTGACGGTGGTGATGTACCTCTATCAGCAGGGCTTTGAGACGGGCGACCTTGGCTACGCGAGCGCCATCGGGTGGGTGCTGGCGATGGTGCTGGTGCTGTGCGCAGTTGTGCAGCGGCGGCTGGCGCGTGGGGAGGACCTCGCATGAGTCGAGGGTCCCTTCCATCTCGCGCGGCGGTGGGTGCGCTGCCGCATGCGATACTGATCCCCGGGGCGATCATCGCGGCGGCACCGTTTGTTTGGCTGGCCTGCGCGGCCCTGAAGCGCAATGAGGACTTCTTTACTTCGACGTTTCTGCCCGGGGGTGACGGACTGCTGGGCGTGGCGTGGGAGCGGCTGACGCTTGAGCACATGGCGCGGGTGCTTGGGGAGCTTGGGCTGGGGCGGGCTTTGCTGAACTCGATCTTTCTTTCTTCGTCCACGGCGGTGCTTGCCACGCTTGTGTCGGCGATGGGTGGGTATGCGCTCGCGCGGTTTGAGTTTCGGGGCCGGGGCTGGTTGACGGCGATTGTGCTTGGGGCCCTTATCATTCCGCCCCCACTGCTTATGGCCCCCGGGTATCAGTGGCTCTTTCAGCTTGGCCTGCTCGACACTTTCGCGGGGCTCGTGCTCCCAGCCATTGCGCCTGCTTTTGGCGTCTTTCTCTTTCGTCAGTCGTGTCGCTCGTCGGTGCCGGTGGCCTTGATCGAGGCGGCCCGGCTGGACGGGGCGGGCGAAGTGCTGATCTTCTTCCGGGTGGCGATGCCGCTGCTGCGCCCCATGGTCGGGGCGTTCATCCTTATCACGTTCCTGGGGACGTGGAACAACTTCATCAGTCCGCAGGTGGTGCTTCAGTCGCCGGAGCGGTTCCCGCTCTCGGTCGCGATCGCGCAGCTCAAGGGGACATACTTTCAGGATTACGGCCTGCTCATGGCCGGCACGCTGATCTCGGTCGTTCCGCTGATGGTCCTCTTTCTGCTGCTGCAGAAGGAGTTCATCTCCGGGTTGACCGCGGGGGCAGTCAAGGGTTGACCATTCACCGGCCCACGGGCCGGAGGAGACGTTCGTATGGGTGTGAGCTTTCCGAAGTCGTTTGTGTGGGGAGCGGCTTCATCGGCCTATCAGGTCGAGGGCGCGGCCGCGACCGATGGACGGGGGCCATCAGTGTGGGATGAGATGTGCCGCCGGACGGGCGCGATCCACGGTGGCCACACCGGCGCGGTTGCCTGCGACCACTATCACCGGACCCTCGACGACATTCAACTCATGGAGCGCATGGGCCTGCAGGCCTACCGCTTCTCAGTTTCGTGGTCGCGCGTTTTGCCCGAGGGTGTGGGTCCGCTGAACCCCAAGGGGCTTGAGTTCTATGACCGGCTGGTGGATGCGCTGCTGGCGGCGGGGATCGAGCCCTGGGTCACGCTCTTTCACTGGGACTTCCCGCTTGAGCTCTTTCGCCGGGGCGGGTGGCTCAGCCGCGATAGCGCCTCGTGGTTTGCGGAGTACGCGGCGACGGTGGCCCAGAAGCTTGGCGACCGCGTGGGGCGATGGATGACGATCAACGAGCCGCAGATCTTCATCGGTCTCGGGCATGGCGACGGCACCCACGCGCCGGGGCTGAAGCTCTCGCTCGCGGAGCGCCTGCTCGCCACGCATCATGTTCTGCTTGCGCACGGCCGGGGGGTGCAGGCCATCCGCTCCAATGTGCGCCGCAGGTGCGAGGTTGGGTGGGCGCCGGTGATGCGGGTTGAGTACCCCGCGACGGCGAGCGCGGCGGACATGGAGGCGGCCCGCCGGAGCACGTTCTCGATCACCAGCAAAGACTCATGGAACAACACGTGGTTTGCTGACCCTGTCTGCCTGGGTGAGTATCCGGCGGAGGGGGTCGCGCTCTTCGGGGCCGATGCGCCGGAGGTGCGGCCGGGGGACCTTGAGACAATCAACCAACCCCTCGACTTCTTCGGGGCCAACATCTATAGCGGGACGCCGGTGAAGGCGGGCCCGGGGGGGAACGCGGTGGCGCTGGTCCCGCCGCCGGGCGCGCCGGAGACGGTCTTTCGCTGGAGTGTCTCGCCCGAGTCCTTGTACTGGGGGCCGCGGTTTCTGCATGAGCGGTATGGGCTTCCGGTGGTGATCACTGAGAACGGCATGTCGAGCACCGATTGGGTGGGGATCGATGGGCGCGTTCGCGACGGGGCCCGGATCGACTTCACGCGGCGGTACCTCTCCGCGCTGCGGCGGGCCGTGCAGGATGGGGTCGATATCCGCGGCTACTTCCACTGGTCGATCCTCGACAACTTTGAGTGGGCGGAGGGGTACCGCCACCGGTTCGGGCTTGTGCATGTGGATTACGAGACGCAGCAGCGCACACTGAAGGACTCTGCGTATTGGTATGGGCGGGTGATCGCTACGCAGGGTCGTGCGCTTGATGAGCCGGTCGATACGGTGTTGGCCGCGCTGAATCAGAATGACCGACCAGTGTCAGGGCCCGTGCTTTCTCCGGTGGTCGCAGTGAAAAGGGGCTGAATGATGAGACCGCAATCGACCGCGTTGCTTGCCGTGCCCGCGCTTGCGCTGCTGATGTCGCTCGGCGCGATGCCCGCGCTGGGACAGCCCGTGCCGCCGGGGTGGACGCTGGTGTGGAGCGATGAGTTCAACGGAACGGCCCTCGACGGGGCCAAGTGGCGGGCGGAGAACGCCGCGCTCGTCAAGAACAATGAGCAGCAGTATTACTCACCGGCGAATGTCACGGTGGGGGCGGGGCAGTTGACGATCCTTGCCGAGCGCCGGGTGCAGGGTGGACGCCCATACACCTCCGGGCTGATCGAGTCGCGCAACCGGTTCTCTCAGGCCTTCGGGCGGTTTGAGGTCCGGGCGAGACTCCCCTCGACGCGCGGGCTGTGGCCGGCGATCTGGATGCTGCCGCAGGCGGGGGGGTGGCCGCCTGAGATCGACATCATGGAACTGCTCGGGCACCAGCCGAACACGGTCTACATGAGCCACCACTGGGGCCCGCCCACGGCCGTCGCGACGCAGACGGATTCCTTCACGGGGCCCAACTTTGCCCAGGATTTCCATGTCTTCGCGGCCGAGTGGTTCCCGGAGCGCATTGATTATTACGTGGACGGTGTCCTGCGGGCCCGCCACACGCAGAGCATCCCGCGCGATCCGATGTATTTGATCATCAACACCGCCGTGGGGGGAAACTGGCCGGGGTTCCCTGATCAGACCACGATCCTCCCGCAGACCATGCTGGTCGACTATGCCCGTGTCTATCGCCGCAACCTGCTCAACGAGTCCTTTGACGATCTGGGCCCCGGGGGCAACCAGCCCCTGACCGGGTGGGCGACTTATGGGAACGCCTACAGCGAGCCGATTCACGCCCGCACGGGCCCGCGCTCGGGCAAGATGTTCGGCAACTTCACCGGCGGACCCAACACGACCGGGCTCTCGCAGCAGATTGATGTTCAGCCCGGCCAGCGCTGGCGCGGCTCGGGGTGGTGGTTCAACGCCCAGAACGACCGCATGCAGGGTGCCAACCGCGCGGTCATGAAGTTCGAGTGGCTCACTTCGGCTGGCGCGGTCATCGGCGCGGTGGAGAGCACTGCCCTTGACGCCGCCTCGGCCCGGGATGTTCACCTCCCTGCCTCGGTGGCCGCCACCGCGCCCACGGGGGCTACGCGGCTTCGCCTCAGTGTGGTCTTTGTGCAGCCCGCGCTCGCCGCGGGGGCGGCGTTCTTTGATGATCTGTTGCTCGAGCAGTTGCCGGTCTGCTCCACGGATTTCAACGACGATGGCCTCGTGTCCCCGGATGATCTGGATGAGTTCATCACCACGTTCTTCACGGCTCCGCCGCTCAACCTTGGTGCGGACTTCAACCACGATGGGCTGGTGAGCCCCGATGACCTTGATGAGTTTATCACCGCCTTCTTTACGCCCTGCCCCTGACAGGTTCTGCCCCCGCCCGCCGCACTCGCCCCCCCCCGCCCCCCGCTCCGGAGCCCGCCCATGTCCATGTGTTCGCTGCGTCCCTTCGCCCTCGTGCTTGGCCTTGCTGCTTCTTCCGCTACGGCTGAGCCAGTGACGCACTACTCCGTGAGCCCTGATGCGCGGGGGGCGTGGAGCTTTGTTGCCGCGAATGGCGAGCGGGTCCTCTCGCTCGGCATCAACAACGTGAGCAGCGAGCCATATAAGCCGCGCCCCGGTACGGACTATTACAACCCCGTCCCCGACTTGTTCAAGGGGGACAAGGCCGCCTGGGGCACCTGGGTGCATGACCTGCTGACCTCGAACGGCATCAACACCGCCGGTGCGTGGAGCAGCGCGGCTGTTCCCGGCTCCGAGCGCCTCTGGCACACGCCCATCCTCTATATCGGCGACACCCCGTTCCATCAGTGTCTCGATGCCTTTCGCCCCGACTTCCCGAAGCGAGCCGCGGCGAATGCTGTGAAGGTGATGGCGAACTTCCCCGACCGGGCCCGGGTGCTTGGTGTCTTCCTTGATAATGAAATGCCCTGGTATGGCAAGTCCGGGTGGGATCGCACCACGACGTACACCTTGCTTGAACGGGCGCTTGAAGAAGCACCGGACGAACCGGCCCGTGTCGCGGCTCTCGCGTATCTCCAGTCGCGGCATGCCTCTGCCCCGGCCTTTGCCGCGGCGGCGGGCGTTGAGTTGAAGGACTGGAGCGCACTGACGCCGGGCGTGTTGCGGCTGGCGCAGGGGGAGGCCATCGCGGCTGATCGGGCTGGTTTCATCGCACTGGTGGCGGAGCGGTACTACCGGCTGGGGACGGAGGCGGTGCGCGCGGCGCTGCCGGGAGTTCTTATCCTCGGCACGCGCTTCGCGGGGGATGTTCCTGACCCTGTCATCGTCGCCTGCGGCAAGTACTGCGACGTGATCTCGTTCAACGACTACCACGGCGATCCGACGGCACCGGCGGACCTGATCGCGCGGTATTGGCTGCTGGGGAAGCGCCCGCTGATGATCACGGAGTTTGCATGGCGGGCCAAGGAGAACGCCAGTGGCAACCCCAACTCCGCCGGCGCGGGGGCGGTGGTGCCGACGCAGGCCGATCGCGCGGAGCGCTACGCCAAGTACATCGCCGCGTGCTTGCGTTCGCCGGTGGTCATCGGGATGCACTGGTTTGAGTTTGCCGATCAATCACCACAGGGGCGCTTTGACGGTGAGAACTCAAACTACGGGATCGTCAGCATCCGCAACGAGCCATACACAACCGTGCTGGAGTCGATGAAGCGGGCCCACGCCGCGATTCCCGCGCTGCGGGCTGGCCCGCTTCTGGCTGTGCCCACCGCGCTCCCCGTGCCCCCTGCGGTTGCGTACAACCCGGGGCAGCACCCCGGCCGCCCGCCCACACTTGACCTGCTTGCCGGGCCGTCCGCGGGAGAGATGGAAGTCTGGGGCGCGCCCGATGCCAAGATCACCGTGCGCAGGGAGCCCGGCGCCATGATCCTCGACTACACAGCGGGGACGGCGTATGGCGCGGGCGTGAACATCTTCGGGCCATCGACTTCGCGCAACCCCGCGGGGCCATCCTTCGCGACTGATCTTGATGGGTACATCGAGTTGGTGCTTGAGGCGACGGCCCCCAAGGGCATCCAGATGAACCTGGTGATGACCGAGTCTGGCGCTGGCCCGGTCGGGCAGCTTTCGTATGCCTCACCCGCTGGCGATGATGGTGAGGCGTTCATCTCTGACGCGTTCTATGGCAGTGGGCAGCGGCGCGTGTACAGGGTTCGCATTGCCGACCTGCGGAAGCAGCAGTTCTGGGGCAATCAGGCCGGCGGCAACACCATTGAGATGTCCGCCGTTCGCTGTCTGGGTCTTCAGATACAGGGCTCGCCCCCGAGCGGCACCGTGACGATCCACCGCTGGCATCTTGAGCGCTGACCGCTACGACCGCAGTCCACGCCGCTCGCGCACTTCAAGCAGTTCGCGCACGCACAAACGCATGAGGGCCGGTGCAAACTTTTGCACCGGCCCTCATGCCGATTTGCTGGACTCCGTCTGGCCGGTCCTCCCCGACCGGCCCGACGGGCGGCCCGAGGGGTGTTCCCTCGGATCTTTGGCGGCGGGCTTTGTGTCACCCGCACGCCGTTCCCAGGGCCGCCGAGAGAGAGATTCGGCGGCCGCACGACACTCACTATTCTGTACGATGGATGCGGCAGGTGGTTGCCGCGGGCGTCGAGTTCGTTCGATTTCGAGGGGTCGCCCGGGCCGATAAGCCGCGGCGTCAGGGCTTGGGACGGCCGATTCGGCTCTCTGTGCCCGCGAGGGTGCGCTGGATGTTGCCCCGGTGCTTCAAGACCACGACAGCCGCGAGCAGCGCGACGGTGACCAAGAAGGGCCAGAGGGGCCACCCCTGCGACGCGAGCGAATCGGCCCCGCCGCGGCTGAAGGGTGTGAGGGCGGTTGTGCCCACGGTCACGCCGAGGGCTGACGCGACGGGGAGGAGTGCGAGCACACTGAGCGGGAGCGAGAGGGCGGCAAGGCACGAGGAGACGCCGACGTAGCGCGAGACCTTCACACAGAGCAGCCAGACGCAGAGAGCGAGCAACGCGGGAATGCCGAGGACGGGCCAGACCCCGCAGAGTGCGCCGAACCCCGTGGCGACACCCTTGCCCCCTTTGAACCGGAGCCAAGGCGGGAACATGTGCCCGGCAATCGCCGCCGCGGCCACGCCGAGCCAGATCCACGCCTCAAAGGTCGGAACGGTGAAGCGGCCGATGGACGAAAGCGCGAACCCCGCCCCGAGCGCGGGCAGGAAGCCCTTGAGAAAGTCGAGGCCAAAGCAGAGAAAGCCGAGAGGGCGACCGAGCGTGCGGCCGACGTTGGTGGCGCCGATGTTTTTGCTGCCGTGCTGGCGGATGTCGATGCCCTTGAGGCGACCGATGAGGAAGCCGAAGGGGATGGACCCGAGGAGGAACGAGGCGAGGATGAGGAAGGCGGGGTGGAGCACGAGGGCGAGGGTACGGGGTGAGTGGGGGTGATAGGGGAGGTGGTGGGGGCGCGGCGGGGAGGGAGAAATTTGGTTACAAATGGGGTTGAGCAATCATGGTCCTCGGCGGGCCGTCTCGTTGAGAACTGCGGGCGTAGAGCCCATGGGCGGGTTGGAATCTACCGTGAAGCGATTCGAACGGGGGGCTTCAGACCGGTCCCCGAACCCTGGCCGGTTCTGCTTTACGACCTGGCCGGGTTCCGGCCAGCGAGCCGAGGAGCGAAACCCTCGTGATTCTCGAGCGAATTGGCGACCCGCCGACGGCGGCAAACTCTCGGTTCGGCTGACCCGATCGGGCCGCAGACAGCAGCTCCCGACGGTTCCAGTCCCTTTCCCCCCCCCCGAGACCACTCGAACTCTCTGGTCCTCTGGGTTAGCGCACGTGACGGTCCTGCGCGGGGTTCGCGTCGGAAGTGCGAGCTGATGATGGCAACCCGCAAAACCACGACCTTCCGGGAGCGAAAGTTCTCGGGCCGTCTAAGGCCGGGAACGGACTGCGGGAACCCGGAGCTGGCCGGAACAGTACAATCCATCAGGATCTGGTCGATCCTGATGCGGAGGGCGCGTTGCCCAATGTTCGTAGAGCGCGCCTTGGTCGTCGTCGATACTCGCATGCCACAAGTGTCACGCAACCTGCCGGAGTTTGCCAAACCGCCAGTGACGGAGGTTGCCCTCGCCGTTCAGTTTGAACCCATCGAGATCACAGCCGCACACCTCGGGCTCCTTGCACTTCGCATGCGGGAACTGGGCTACCCCCGGATTGAGCAGCATCCGCCTCTTGCACCCATCGTTGAGCAGTTCGGCGCGCCGCGAGTGCCCGGGCGCGTGGTGTTTGCGCTGGGGCTTCCTGAAGTCCGCAACTGGTTCGTGGCGGAGGACGGGCAACGGCTGGTGCAGGTGCAGTCTGATCGGCTCATCCACAACTGGCGCAAGTCCGGAACGGCGAACGAGTATCCGCGGTATGAGAAGATCCGCGAGACGTTCGGCCAGCATCTGCAAGAACTTGCGGCGTTTGTCACTCGCGAGGGTCTGGGTGAAATCCTTCCCAACCAAGTCGAAGTGACCTACGTCAATCATGTGCGCTCAGTTGGCGCGCCACTTGGCGGTGGGCAGTTGGCGAGAGTCACAGGTATCGCGGGATCGTCGTACACAGACCGGACTCTTCCCGCCGCTGAGGATGCTCGGGCGGCAGCTCGATTTGTCATCGAGCGAGAAGGGACGCCGGTTGGGCGGCTGCACGTCAACGCTCACACGGCGATTGACCTTGAGAACCGCGAGCCCATCGTCGTAGTCAGCCTTACGGCAAGGGGGAGGCCCTTCACGCAAGGACTCGACGGCGTGCTGAGTTTCATGGATCTTGGGCGCGAGTGGGTCGTTCGTGGGTTTGCCGACGTTACGACACCTGAGATGCACAAGGTGTGGGAGAGGAAATCATGAGCACGCTCGTGGCACCACGACCAACCCAACAGGGAATTACCGCGTACCCCGCCGCAAGCGGATACCCCTCGAATGAACTCGCTGACTACGCGACATCACTGCGAGGCGTTTCGGGAATGCTTGGTCAGCCCCTGCCGATCCTCCAATCCCGCAGGTTTGCACAGATTGAGATCAATGGGCCAGCTCCCAAACTGGTTCGCGTTGCAGCAGCTCGAGTCAATGAGCTTCTGGGGATGCCACACGGCTGGGACTCCTACGGAGGTCGTCCGATTTCTGCCAGCGCCGCCCTGACGGCGATTTCTTGGCTCGATGGGATTGTCATGCCGGGGCTGCCATCGCCCTCAGTCGTACCTGGTTCTGATGGCTCCGTTCAGCTTGAGTGGCACATGCGCGGTATTGATCTGGAGGTGCTTTTCCCCCCGTCGGGTGATCCAGAGTTCTTGTATGTGGACCATTCCACTGGCAAGGAACTCGAAGGACATGTCTCCCCTTGCAATCAGTACGGAAGAGGCTTCGTGCACACGCTCGCAACCCGAGTGGCCCAGTGAGTCCCGTTACGATGAGCGATCAGCGCCAATACATCGACGACGTAAGCATTGCGCCGACATGTGCGCTCCTTCGGCGCATTCGCGCTGACTGGATCGTGGACGATGAGAACACCGGCGGCAAGCGAATAAGCTCCCAGGGTTTCAAGGACCCGACCATGTCCGTGCATATCGGCGATGATCTTGAAGCAGCAGGCCATCCGGTGGATGCGGTGCTTGAGTCCTATCCCGAATGGGACCTGGCTGCGATCAAGGCCGCGACAGCACGCTCTCTGAAGCAAGCGGTGTGTCGCGATCACAGTGACGACGAACTCTGCCACGGTCTTGTGGCAGGGAAGAAGACCGGGAGCGGCGCAAGGACCCTTGCCGCAGAAGCCACCGAGCTTTGGGTCGTGCGACGGCCTCGATAGCCGCGTGCTCTCACAAGGTGCGTTCCGCCCCAGACACCTGATTGATGCAGGGTTGCGATCAGCACCCCCGCCACTCCCTTCTCCATTCGCGTTGATGGTGAGGACGCCCCGTAGGGCAGTGCGCAGTTCCCCAGCACGGTGGTTGCCCGACTCCTTGCTGGGCACCGACACCGGTCTTGACCACATCGTCGGCCCAGCTCGGATGATCGCTGACGATCCAACGGGTGTGTGGGCCACCCGACCTACTTCGGCACCACCTGCAGCGCGGCGACCGGAAGAACCAGAGAGCGCGGCCAGACCACCGCGCCGGTCACCGCCTCCTCACTCCCCGCGCCCCGGCCCCACTCCAAGCCGTTCCTGCACCGCCCTCTGAAGTCTGCGAAGTTGCTCACCCTCATGCAGCGCGATGCTGTATGTTCGGTCCGTCCCCACGCGCTCGAGTTGGTGGGCCATCGCGATTGTCGCTGCTGCGTCGGTGAGGTTGGCGAGGGCGGCGGCGCGGTCGGTGCGGACTTTGGCGAGGTGGGCGTGGAGCTGGTCATACGCGGCCTGGCGGACGGTGCGTCCCCAGCCGGTGCCCTTGTCGCCTGCGGAATCGGTGATGAGTTCGACGAGCCGTTGCCGTTCGTGCTCGCCGGGGACGTCGCCGAGCATGGCGGGGGCGTGGTGGGCACGGTGGAGGGCTGTGCGGGCGGCGCCGGCATCTTCGGCGGTGATGGGGGGATAGCTGAAGAGCGGAAGGAGCAGGTCGGCGCTCACGACGGCGCTCGGGGCGAGTTCCCAGCCGAGCCAATCGCCAAGCCAGCGCTCGGTCACTTTGTCATACCCGCCGCGGCGGCCGGTGGCTCCGCCGCCGGTGCCGTGGATGAAGAGCTCACACCCGGCGCGGCGGAGGAGGCCGGTCATCAGGAGTGCCCGTGGCAGGAGCGTGCCCGAGAGTGATTCGCCGGCGTAGACGCGCTGGCGGGCGTGGCCGGTGTCGGGGCTGAGGCGCCAGAGCGGGAGTTCGATCCTCCCTCCACTGGTGGCGAGGGGGCCGATGCCGGGAACGCGGAGCGCGAGGGCGGCGCGGTTGTATGACTCGGTGGCGCGGGCCGGGTCGCGGGTGATGGTGCTCAGCGTTTCGCGGAAGAGATCCGTCTGCGCCAGCGTGGTGGCGGTGAAGGTTCTGGGAGGGGTGATCGCGACCGGTGGACAGAGAATGTCGAAGGTGGCGCGGGCGAACTGGAGCGCGAGCGAAGGGGCGGAGGCGGCGCGGGCGAGGGCGGCGGTCAGGGCGAGTGTGCCGTCGGCGATCGAGGCAAGCGGGGCCCGCGCGAGGGTGGAGGGGCTTGGCGGGAGCGGGTTGATGGGGGGCCGCGCGCCGGTGGTCGTG